>DVGD01000098.1 GCA_018712905.1 Candidatus Avoscillospira stercoripullorum
CTGAAGCGGGCGCTGGAGCTGGCGCAGCTCTCTTCCCTGGCCGGTCAGGCCATGCAGGCCACCATGGCCGGCAAGCAGCAGCAACAGGAGGTGGATCCCCATGTATAATCGCTACATCCCCGGCCAGGACGGCGCTTACCGCCGCGAGCGCGTGGAAGAGCCCTGCCCGCCGCAGCCCACGCCCAGGATGCCCGTGGCAGCGCCCCAGGACTGCGCCCAGGAGCCGCCGCCTGCGCCGCCGGAAGCGGAAAAGCAGCAGTCGCTTTGGGGCATGGACTTGGGCGATCTGCTGCTTCTTTGCATTCTATTTCTCATCTTGCTGGAATCCCAGGACGAGGATCCTCTGCCCCTGCTCATCACAGCTGCTGCGTTTTTCCTGCTTCGGTGAAGGGACGCACGCCGTCGGGCAGAATAAAGCGGTTGGAGAAGGCCTCGTCCTCCAAGGCCAGCGCCTCGTAAAAGACCTGGCGGATGGAATAGACCTGCCGGCTCTCCTCCAGCACATCGGCCATATAGAGGAGGCCATTGTCCAGATTTACCCAGTAGCGATTGGTGACCACCTGGTCATTTTGGCAGCAGACATAAATGGACTGCACCTGGGGATCCTCCAGCACCAGGAAGTCGGCATCCGTGATGGTGGACGATGCCAGGACTTCCAAATAATCATAGTTGGGAATGCCCAGAAGCGCCCAGGGATCCACGCCTTCCTCCAGGGTCAAGGTGAGGTAATTTGTATTGTCGTTATACCAGATATAGGCTGTGTGCCCATCGGTGAGGAGGGTTCTGGTGCGTGCCTCGTCGGAGACCTCGGCGTGGAGCAGCGCGCCGCTGACCCAGAGCTCCGCCGTGCGGGCAGACTGCGCCTCGTCGGCGCCCACGGTGACCGTATAGGACTGATGGTATGCGTCCGGCCGCTGGATGGTTCGCTCCAGCACGGCGCGGACATTGTCCTTGGTCACCTGGGCGAAGGAGGTTTCCTCCTCCTGGGGCGTCTCCGGCTGGGGCTGCGGCTCCACAGGGGTGGTGGAGGGCAGCACAATGCTCTCCTGGCGCTTGTCGGACTGGCTCAGCGTAAAGGCTGCAAACAGCAGCCCCGCAATGACCACCACGCCCAGCAAGGCCAGAAGTCCGTTCTTTCGGAAATTGCGCATGCGCTCCATCTCTGCCTCCTAGATACCAGTTACTCCGCCAGGAAATCCGCAGGCCGCTCGTCGGTGAGGCCAAAGTGCCAGCGGATGGCCTGGGCAATCCGGCGGCAGGCATGCCCGTCGCCATAGGGGTTCACGGCCTTGGCCATGGCCTGATAGGCCGCGGAATCATCGAGCAGCCGGTTGGCCTCGGCCAGCACGCCCTCGTATGTCACACCGGCCAGCTTGGCTGTACCGGCGGCAATGGCCTCGGGGCGCTCCGTCTCCCGGCGCATCACCAGGACGGGCTTTCCCAGCGCAGGCGCCTCCTCTTGAAGGCCGCCGGAATCGGTCATAACCATAAAGCACCGGGCGAGGAGGTTGTGCATCTCCTCCACGTCCAAAGGATCAATGAGGTGGATGCGTTCCTTGCCGCCCAGGTACTTCTGGGCGCACTCGCGCACCACGGGGCTCAGGTGCACCGGGTAGACCACCTCCACATCCTCGTGGGTACGCACCACCTCGGCAATGGCGGACATGACATCCTCCATGGGCTTGCCGTAGTTCTCCCGGCGGTGGCAGGTGACGGCGATGATCCGGTGGTGTTCAAAATCCAGCCGGTTGAGAAGCTCATCCTGGAACTTCCGGTCGGCTTTGACCGTATAGCCCATGGCGTCGATGGCGGTATTGCCGGTAATAAAGACTTCCCCGGCCACCGACTCCCGCCGGAGGTTCTCGGCGTTGGCGCGGGTGGGCGAGAAATGAAGATCGGCAATGTCGCCCACCAGGGTTCGGTTCATCTCCTCGGGGAAGGGAGAATACTTGTCATAGGTACGAAGTCCTGCCTCCACATGCCCCACGGGCACCTGGTGGTAAAAGGCCGCCAGTGCGCCGGCAAAGGTGGTGGAGGTATCGCCATGCACCAGGATCATATCGGGCTTACATTGCTCCATCACCCGCTCCATGCCCAAAAGGGTCTTTGTGGTGATGGTGGAAAGGGTCTGGCGCTTTTCCATGATGTTGAGGTCAAAGTCGGCCTGGAGCTTGAAAATCTCCATAACCGAATCAAGCATCTCCCGATGCTGCCCCGTCAGGCAGCAAATGCTCTCGAGGTCGTCGTACTTCCCTAGCTCCTTGACCAGGGGCGCCATTTTGATGGCCTCCGGCCGGGTGCCGAAGACGGACATGATTTTATACTTCTTCATGGTGATCTTCCTCGTTTTCCCCGTGATGATGGGGCTTTTTGTAGATAATCCGCACACCGATGGCGCCCACGACAATCACCGCGCCGATGAGAATCAGCGCCCGGAGCTCGCCGGAGGACGTGAGCAGCACAGCTGCCAAGCCCAAAATGGCCGTGAGCATATAGGAGATGGCCACCGCCTGCTTCTGGTTAAAGCCCATATCGATGAGCCGGTGGTGGACATGCCCACGGTCGGCCTTCATGGGATTTTGTCCTTTGGCGATGCGCCGCAGGAAGGCAAAGCAAATGTCAAAAATCGGGATGCCCAGGATCAGGAACGGCACGGCGAAGGAAATGATGGCATAGAGCTTGAAGAGACCCTGCACCGACAGCGTGGCCAGAATAAAGCCCAGGAAGGTGGCGCCGGTGTCGCCCATGAAGATCTTGGCGGGGTTCTTGTTGTAGGGAATGAAGCCCAGGCAGGAGCCCAGGAGCGCCGAGAGGATGATGGCGATGTTGAGCTCCTCCACCATAAGGGCGATGATTAACAGCGACGCCGTGGAAATGGCGGACACGCCCACAGCCAGGCCGTCCAGCCCATCGATGAAGTTCACGGCGTTGGTGATGGCCACAATCCAGATGATGGTCACCGGAATGGAGAGCCAGCCCAGGTTGAGATAATCCAAGGGGCTAAAAATATTGGGGTTGGAAATAAACTGGATAACGCAGCCATGGTACACCGCCACCCCAGCCGCGGCAATCTGCACCAAAAACTTGGGCAGTGCCTTGAGGGTCATGATATCATCCATGACACCGAGAATCACGATCATGATGGCGCCCAGCAGGATGCCCCTGGTGGTACGGTCGATATCGGCCAGGACGATGACCGTGAAGAGGAAGGCAATGAAAATGGCCAGGCCGCCTAAGCGCGGGATGGGCTCATGGTGCATGCGGCGATTGTCCTTGGGCACGTCGATGGCGCCGACCTTATAGGCAAGGTTCTTCACCAGGGGCGTCGCCAGGAAGGAAATCAATCCGGCAGCCAGGAGCGCCGCCATGAGCTTGAAGAGAAACTGGAAATCAGGCATGGAACGAAACCTCACTGACGGGGCACAAAGCCCACCTTTTTATAGACCTTGCGCAGGGTGCGGTTGGCCAGCGCGCTGGCGCGCTCGGCGCCCTTCTGATAGACGGATTCGAGATACGCCTTGTCCGCCATGAGGCGGTTGGCCTCTTCCTGAATGGGGCGCAGCAGCTCCACCACGGCCTCGCCCACGGCGGGCTTGAACACGCCGTAGCCATGGTCGGCAAACTCTGCCTCAGCCTCGGCCATGGTCTTGCCCGTGGCAGCGCAGTAGATGGTGAGCAGGTTGGAAATGCCGGGCTTGTTCTCCTGGTCGAAGCGCACGGCGGTCTCGCAGTCGGTGACGGCGCGCTTGAACTTGCGCATGATGTCCTCGGGCTTGTCCATGAGGAAGACGCAGCCGTCGGGCTCGGACTTGCTCATCTTGTTCTCCGGCTGCCCCAAGCTCATGATCCGCGCGCCCATCTTGGGCACAAAGGCCTCGGGAAGGGTGAAGGTGTCGGGGAACCAGTTGTTAAAACGCGTGGCGATATTCCGGCACAGCTCCACGTGCTGGCGCTGGTCGTCGCCCACAGGCACCAGATCGGATTGATAGAGCAGGATGTCCGCCGCCATGAGCACCGGGTAGGTAAAAAGTCCGGCGGTGATGTTGTCGGCGTGCTTTTTGGCCTTATCCTTGAATTGGGTCATGCGGCTGAGCTCGCCGAACTGGGTATAGCAGCCCAAAACCCAGGAGAGCTCGGCGTGCTGGGGCACATGGCTCTGGATGAACATGATGTTCTTCTCAGGATCCAGGCCGCAGGCGATATACTGCGCCAGCTGCGCCACGGAGCGCCGCCGGAGATCCGCAGGCACCTGCCGCACGGTGATGGCGTGCATGTCCACAATGCAGTAAAGGCAGTCATATTCGTCCTGCAGGGCGACCCAGTTCTTGAGGGCGCCCATATACGAGCCCAAGGTCAGTTCGCCGCTGGGCTGAATTCCGGAAAAAATGCGTTTTTTTGCTTCCATAGTCCTAACCTCTTTTTCATGTGGTCACAGTTTCGACTATTGTATCATAATTTACCCAATTTCGCAATCAATCATTGACGGGCGGGAAAAATATCGATATGATAGTACCATCGATTTTCAACGGAGGAACGACCACATGGATTTTTTTGAAGAGATGGAAGCCCGGATTCCCAAGGGGAAGGTGCGCACTCGCTTCGCCCCCAGCCCCACAGGCTACATGCACGTGGGCAACCTGCGCACCGCCCTCTACACCTGGCTCATTGCCCGGCACAATCAGGGCACCTTCATTTTGCGCATTGAGGACACCGACCAAGGCCGCCTGGTGGAGGGCGCCGTGGACGTCATCTACAAGACCATGGCTGAGTGCGGCCTGAGCCACGACGAAGGTCCCGATGTGGGCGGCCCCACAGGTCCCTACATCCAGACCGAGCGCCAGGGGCTCTACGGCAAGTACGCAGAGCTTCTCATTGAGAAGGGTGCGGCCTACCGCTGCTTCTGCGACAAAGAGGACAGCGAGGAGCAGGAAGTGGCCGAGGGCGTGTCCATCCACAAGTACGACGGCCGCTGCTCCCGCCTGAGCCCGGAGGAGATCCAGGCCAAGCTGGACGCCGGCATGCCCTATGTCATCCGCCAGAAGATTCCCCAGGAGGGCACTACCACCTTCCACGACGCCATCTTCGGCGACATCACCGTGGAAAATTCCACGCTGGACGACCAGGTGCTCATCAAGCGCGACGGCCTGCCCACCTACAACTTCGCCAACGTCATTGACGACCACCTCATGGGCATCACCCATGTGGTGCGCGGCAGCGAGTACCTCTCCTCCGCCCCCAAGTATAACCTCTTATATGAGGCCTTCGGCTGGGAGATTCCCACCTACGTCCACTGCTCCCCTGTCATGCGCAACGCCCAGCACAAGATGTCCAAGCGCCACGGCGATCCCAGCTATGAGGATCTCATCGCCGACGGCTACCTCACCAAGGCTGTGCTCAACTATGTGGCGCTTTTGGGCTGGTCGCCTCGAGGTGCGCTGGCCGAGCAGGAGTTCTTTACCCTGGACGAGCTGGTGGATGCCTTCGACATCGGCGGCATCTCCAAGTCCCCAGCCATCTTCGACATTCAGAAGCTCAAGTGGATGAACGCCGAGTATATGAAGAAGCTCTCCCCCGATGAGTTCTATGAAAAGGCCGAGCCCTGGCTCCAAAAGGCCATCTCCAACCCCGCTATCGACCTCAAGGCCGTGGCCGCACTGGTGCAGCCCCGGTGCGAGATCCTCTCCGATCTTCCCGAGCGGGTGGATTTCCTGGATAAGCTCCCCGATTACGACACAGCGCTCTACGTCCACAAAAAGTCCAAGACCACCCTGGAAAACTCCCTCGCCTCCTTAAAGGCCATTCTTCCCGCATTGGAAGCCCAGGAGGACTGGAGCAACGACGCCCTCTACGCCGCCCTCACCGCTCTGGCAGAACAGATGGGCGTGAAGAATTCCATCGTCCTGTGGCCGCTGCGGGTGGCCGTGTCCGGCAAGGCCTCCACTCCCGGCGGCGCCACGGAGCTGTGCGCGCTCCTTGGCAAGGCCGAATCCCTTTCCCGCATCCGCGACGGCATCGCCCGCCTGGGCGGCTAAGTCACGCACTGCGTTGATTCGCCAAAATGCCCCCACCGCTTTTTTGCGGTGGGGGCTCGTTTTGTTGTTACAGGGTCTTTTCCAGGCGCATGGATTCGTCGTACATCCGAACCAGGATGGCGGCTACCTCGCTGCGCTTGATGGAGCTTTCAGGGTGGAAGGTGCCCTTCGCGTTGGAGCCGGTGAGGATGCCCGCGCGGTAGAAGTCGTAGATTTCCGCGGCGTAGGTGTCGCCGGTCTTCACGTCGGGAATGGCATTGTCCCCGATGGCGTTGATGGCTGCGTAGTCGTCCAAAGCGCCGTGGAGAATGTGGACAAACTCATTGCGCTTGGCCGGGGCGTTCATCTGCGCCTGGGTGTAGCTCTGGTACTTGCTCTCGATGATGCCCTCCTTCACGGCGTAGGCAACATAGGTGTCGTACCAGTTGGTCTTGCCGTTGGCCAAGGTCACTCTGCCGTCATTCTCCAGCTGGTGGAGCGCCGCAGCCAGCTTGATGGCCTGAGCCACGGTCAAAGTGTGGTTGGGACGGAAGGTGGTGGCGGAAGTGCCGTCGATGAGGTCGGCATCCCAGGCATAGTACACGCTCTCGTAGTACCACTCACCCTCGGGCACATCCACGAAGGGAAGCTCATAGCTGGGCGTACTGGGATTGACAGGGATAATGATGCCGCTGCCGATTCTGGGAATGACCTCGCCCTTCTTCACAGTTTTGCAGCAGTCCTGACAGACCCAGTCGCCAGAGTAGCCGGAGGTGAAGATGGTGGCGGCCTCGTAGCCTTCCAGCTGGACGTGTTTATGGTTGTTAGGATTGGTCTCGCCGTATGCTGCGCCGCAGACCTCACAGACGGCCTTGGAAACGCAGGTGGCTTCACCGCCGGTATGGTTGGCCACATCAAGTTGTTCCCCACAGCCGGTACACTGATGCCAGTGGCTGGTTGCATCAAAATACCATTTACTGGTATCCGGTGTGTGGGTCACATGACCGGTGGCAGGGGCAATGATGTAACCACAGACCGTGCAAGTTTGAGGCGTAGTCTCTGTAGCCGCCGCGCCGGGGGTATGTGCTTTATCATTGTCTTTTGCATCACAGCGGCTGCATGCGTGCCAGTGGTTGGTTTCATTGCTGCTCCATGCTTCGCTGAAGTCATGTCCCAGGGGCTGACCGCTGATAAAGGTCTCGGTGGTGCTGGCCGCGCCGCATTCGCAGCTCTTATAGTACACGGCAGCCTCGGTGCAAGTGGCTTCCGTTTTCAGGTACTTAGGCTCTGCCACCTCCTGATCGAAGACATGCTGGTGGGTCGTGTCCTTGACATAGGTCAAGAACTTGGCGTCACCCATATTGGCATGGTCAGCAGACTGATCGCCATCGGCATCTACCGTGATGCGCAGGGTGCTGGCGCCGGTGATGTCAATGCTCACAAACTCTGCGGGAGTGCGGGACTCCATCAGGCCGCTTTCGTAGCGAGGCTTCACCTCGTTGTCCACGTAGATTCGGAAGATCACCGACGAGCGCGGAGGATCATAACCCTGATTGAGCTCTTCCTCGTGCGCTCCGTAACGGATGCCCACATAAGCCTCAAACCGCTCATAGCCCTTTCCCGCAATATCAAATACCACCGTGGAATCGGTGCTGCTGCTGGCATGGAGTCCCACACCTTTCTCAAAGAGCAGCTTGCTCACGCCATCGGCGGCGGTAAGTGCCATCTCATTATCCTTGCAGGATTTGTCACGATAGACTGTGCCATAGTGAAGGGTATTGCTTATAATGTCACCGTTTGAAATATCGCTGAGATAGCCCGCCAGTTCCATTTTGCAGAATACAACCTGGTATTCCGCCGTGCTTCCGTCCCCGCGGGTGACGGAGATAGTTGCCATACCGGGAGCTTCCGCTGCCTGGGTCACCTGGGCGGAAGCACCGTCTGCGCATGTAGCCGACACGGTGGGTGCTGTGCCATCCTCCGGTGCGGGGTAGTAATAGGTCATGGTGTCGGGGTCAAACTCCGGCAGTGCCTTGCCATCCACCAGGATGGCTTCCAGAGATGCGTCAGGATCCTTATAAGTGACGAACTTGGCGTCTGCCCAGACCGCCCAGTCGCCGTTGCGGTTTTCCACCATGTCGGATTCCAGCCTGAGCTCTGAGACGCCGGCCACCGGGACGGAGATAAATTCTCCATCGTCTGAGCCGGTATTGAACATCCGGCTCTCATAGAGCAGCTCTCCGTCGCCGTAAACGCGGAAGATAATGGTGCCCATCTCCGGCTTGTTGGCATCCACACCTATGTAGCTCTCAAACAGCTCGTAGCCCAGACCGCCGATGTTATAGTAGAGCTCGCCTGGCGCGTCCAGGCTCATTCCCTTGGTAAAGTCCGTCTTCTCTCCCTCAAGGTTCAGAGCAATCTTTTGACCTTGTCGTCCAATATCTTTTTTTATCTGTCCTTGCTTTCCCTCTTCCACAGACCAGGACTTTGCATCATAGGAAAGATCGCTGAGGTAGACGGTCTTATCAATTTCCGCGTCGGGATTGGCAACCAGCTTGTCGATGGCATCGTTGATCCGCTGAGTCATAGTATCCAAATCCGACTGAGAGAAGCTGCCTTGGAGCATTTCTTCCGCTTCCGCCACCACGGCGGCCAAGGCATTCCAGCTGGCCGCGGTATAGTGGTAGTCAGTCAGGCGTGAGACCTGTGCCAGGGCGCTCAGCAAAGGCGCGGAGGTGAGAAGCCCTTCCGCTGCCTCGTCCATGGCCGTCACAGCGGCTTCAATCTCCGCCTCCTCGTAGCTTGTTGGATCGTCCACAATGGCCTGTGCGTTGCTCATAGCCGCCGCCAGGACGTTCCAGGTGTCGGTGGTGTAGTCCTGGGCGTTGAGCTTCCGGTATTCCTCCAGCCGGGTCTTGAGAAGCTCCAGGGCAGGGCTGTAGGGATCGAGATTTTGAAGATCCTCCGCAGTGGCCATGGTGAGCTTCACTGCATAGCCGAAGCCGTATTTGAGATCACGCTTGAGGGTTGTCTCACTGGTGACCAGGTACTGCATATTCTCCAGGGTTTGCTGGTTCTTCGCGGCACTGTTCCAGCCGGCCATGGCGTCGGCATCGGCGCCGTCGGCATAGATATCCGCCACATAGGTAACGTCCTCATCCAAGAAGGTGAGCGGCACCTCCAATGTGCGCTCAACAGCGCTCAAGCTGCCCACATACCAGGTCTCGCCGCTGCGCCGGGCATAGGTGGCATACTCGTACATGCTGCCTTCCAGATAGAGACTCTCATCCCAGGTGCCCGGGAAGTCCTCCCAGAAGCCCATCTTGCCTTTGTCCTGGGCTGGGACAGAATTGGGGTTGGTGTACCAATAGAGTACGCTCATGCCGGTGCGGAACATGAGAGGCGAAGCCAGGGCATAGGCCTTGGTGGCCTTGCCAGGCCAGCAGAAGGTGTGGTCGGCGGGTCCCTGAATGGTGCGGGTGAAGAGGGTTGCAATGTCCTCGGCCACCTGAGGCGTGGTCTTGCCAATGCCCTCGTCGCCGAGAATCCCCTCGGTACAGAAGAGGTTGGGGAAGGTGCGCTCGATGCCGGTGGTCACATACTCATCGTGGACGGTCATAATGAGATGGTGCTTTGCCGCAGCCTCCACTACCTCCTGCATATAGGCTTCAAACTTCTGGGCGCGGACGTGAACAAAGCCGGGCTTGACGCCTTTGACACCCCAGGATTCAAATTTTTCAAAGAGTTCATCGGTGGTAAAGCGATTCCGGCCGCTGGAATCGGGGAGATAGACACCGTTGACGTAGAGGATGATGCCCACATCCTTCTTGTTGGCGTAGTCGCAGATGGCAGGAATGTCCACATTGGTCTGGAAAGTGCCAGGGGTGCCCAGCTCTTTGTAGACGTCAAAGCCCTGTCCCCGGGTGTTGAACACACCCTCGCCATTGGGCAAGAACGTGTCATCACCTGGCTGCACGAAATACTGTTCCAGAAGGATCTTGTCGCTGGGATTATCGGGATCCAGCAGTGTGGGATCCAGCCGGGGATCACAGTTGACGTCGTACTCGGGGCCATACCAGCCCGTGTCCAGCAGGACATACTTGATGCCCTTTTCCGCCGCCTGATCCACAATGGCCTCAATAGCGGTGGTGTTCATGCCGGAGGCCGCCCTCAGGCAGGAACCAGGCTCCACCCATTCGGAGAAACTGTAAGTTCCCTCATCCGGCGCTTCATTGAGGTTCATCACAATGGAGCTATTGGCTGGCAGATCAATCTCCGACTTACCGATGACGAAGGTGCGCCAAGGCGTCGCCGTGGGAGAGCCTTCACTCACGGTGATTTCAGGCCCCTGGGCTTCGGAACCGGCAGGGCGGGAGGGCTTGTAGCTCACATACTCAGCCTTGAGCGCCCGCGCCGTGGTGGGATCCTTGGTAAGGGTCATCACGCCGTAGTTATCCAAGTTTGCCTCGCAGATGGTCATGGCGGCGCCGCTCTCATATTGGAGTGTCAGCGGACGCATGTACATGGTGTCAGAGAAGCTCTCCACCGCCACCTGCTTGGGAACGGTCTGGTTGCCATTCTGATGGACGTTGGCAACGGTGCCCGCCGGGAAGACGAACTGGGTATATTCATCTTTGACCGTATAGGTACTTTCGCTCTGGGGCAGCAGATAGCGGAAGGCCACGCCGGTCTGATACGCCCGCACCTCCAGGGTAATGGAAATTCCATTGCTGGTAAGCGGAATGGATGCCTGGTTATAGTAGTCCCGGTACTGGCTCTGCTCACCCACCACAGGCTTCCAGGTGGTGTCGTCGCTGCTGCGGGCGACCTCCCCCATGGTGAAGCCGTCCTCGAGCTCCCCAAGGCTAGTGGAAAGTCCCAGCTTGGAGGGCTCCACCAAGGTCTCACCGTCATTGGTGATCTGGTAGTAGGGAACGCCATCCTTCAGCCACACGGAAATGGACGATCCCGCTCCTTCCGGCGCACTGACCGTCACCGTATCACCGCCCACTGCCATGGCGGTAGGAACAGCAGAAACCGCCAGCACAATGGCTAGCAGCAGTACAGAAAGACAAATCCATCGTTTTTTCACTACTTTTTCTCCTCCTTATTCTGTCTTCTAAGCATCATTCTCTCTTTCCAAAAGGAAGAAGAGCACCCAGGTGCTCTTGCCCTTTTTACAGATATTAAATTTAATTTTTGCATTTGTTTACTAAATTGTCAATGGATAGGTAGGACAAATTTCTACAATTATTTTTGTATAAGACGTCAAATCATTAAAATCGTCGGAAATTCACCATTAACTCTCATTTACTAAATTTACAATATCTAAGGCAGCACCGCACAATTTGGCAAACGCATTCGGCCAAAGATTTTGCCTCATACGAAAGGGATAAAAGGGCGGGAATACTGTATGTATTTCCCCCTTTTATCCCTGCACGGATGGGGCGAAAGATTGGGCGAAGGCCGCAGACACAATTGTGCGGT
>DVGD01000099.1 GCA_018712905.1 Candidatus Avoscillospira stercoripullorum
TTTGACGTGGAAACCCCCAACTATCGAAACGACCGCATGAGCGCCATTGGCCTGTGCGAGATCCAGGACGGCGAAATTACCCGCAACTTCTATACTCTGGTGGATCCCGAGGAGGAATTTGATCCCTTCAATATCTCCCTCACGGGGATCACCCCGGAGATGGTGCGGGGAAAGCCCACCTTCGATGTGCTTTGGCGCCTCCTGGAGCCTCTGTTCCAGGGGAGCCTCCTGGTGGCGCACAACGCGCCCTTTGATATGTCGGTGCTGGGCAAATGCCTCCGGGACTATGGCATCGTCTGGAAGAGCCAGGTGGAGTATGCCTGCTCGTGCCAGATGAGCCGGCGGCTTCTGCCGGAGCTGCCCAACCACAAGCTCAACACCGTTTCCGATTACTTAGGGCTTTCCCTCGACCACCACCACGCGGGCAGCGATGCCCAGGCCTGCGGCGAGATTTTCCTGGCCTGCATGAAGCGGGGCGCCAGGCTTTCGTCCTTCCGGCGGCGCTATGACCTCCAGCGCCTTTGCACCTGCCGCTGAAGCTACCTTGCCCGCATTTCCCAGAAGGCCACAGCGCTGGCGGCGGCCACGTTGAGGGAATCCACCCCGTGGGACATGGGGATTTTCACCGTATCATCGCACCGGGCGATGGTCTCGTGGCTGAGGCCGTCGCCCTCGGTGCCTAAGACGATGGCCAGCTTGTCCATTGCCTTGAGCCTGGGGTCGTCCACGGCGCAGGAATCGTCGGTGAGCGCCATGGCGGCTGTGGCAAAGCCTGCGCTTTTGAGAAGGGCAAGACCAGCTTCCGGCCAGCCGTCCAGATAGGTCCACGGCACTTGGAACACCGTGCCCATGCTCACCCGCACCACCCGGCGGGTGAGGGGATCGCAGCAGGTGGGGGAGAGGAGCACCGCGTCCATGCCCAGGGCTGCCGCCGAGCGGAAGATGGCGCCCACATTGGTGGAATCCACGATTCCCTCCAGCACGGCCACCCGCCGGGCGGTGGCGAGCAAGTTTTCAGCCTCTGGCAGAGCGGGGCGGGACATGCAGCAGAGAATGCCGCGGGTAAGGGTGTAGCCGGTGAGGGCGGAAAGCACCTCCCGGGGCGCGGTGTAGACCGGAATGTCGCCGCAGGCTGCGAGCAGCGGCGCGCCCTGGCCGGTGAGGTGCTTTTCCTCCATCAGCAGGGACTTCGGCCGGATGCCGGCCTCCAGCGCCCGGTAGATGACCTTGGGGCTCTCGGCGATGAATACGCCCATAGTGGGCTCCAGCCTATGGCGCAGCTGCGCCTCGGTGAGGTGGGCGTAGGCAAGGAGCTCGGGTGCGTCGAGATTGTCGATGTGAATGATCTGAGCCATGAAGCGTCTCCTTTTTGGCGATTTTTCTCCATTATAAAAAAGATCTTTGAAAATGGCAATTGCAGCGCCGCCCAACGCGGTGCTTTTTTTTGCGACCGGTTCCGACTCCCGTCTCACGGCATACTATGGAGGGGAGGGTAGAACCATGTATGACTATTATTTCACCTTTCGCTCCATGACCCAGGCGCAGCGCGCCGTGGGCGTCTTGCAGCAGGCGGCCATCTATGCCGTCCTGGAGCGCACACCCCGTGCCATCTCCCCGCAGGGCTGCGGCTATGCGGTGAAGGTACTGCGCGGCGATGTCTATCGCGCCGCCAACGCTCTGCGCAGTGCCTTGGTTTTCTATGAAAAATGCTATCAATTCTCGCCCGGCGGCCGGGCAAAGGAGGTATTTCCATGATTTATCTCGACTCTGCGGCCACCACGCTCCAAAAGCCCGAGTCGGTGCACCGCGCGGTGGCCGAGGCCATGGCCACCTGCGCCAGCCTTGGCCGAAGCGGTCACGCCGCGGCGCGGCGTGCCTCGGAGGTTGCCCTTTCCTGCCGGGAGGCGGCGGGACGCCTCTTTGAGACGCCGCCTGAGCAGGTGATCTTCACTTTCAACGCAACCCATGGCCTGAATATCGCCATCAAATCCTTGGTTTCCCCTGGAGACAAGGTGGTGATCTCGGGCTTTGAGCACAATGCCGTGGTGCGGCCTCTCCATGCCCTGGGTGCCCGCATCACCGTGGCCGGGCGGAAGCTCTTTGACCCGGCGGATACCCTTTCGGACATCGACCGCGCCATCACGCCCGACACCAAGGCCGTCATCACCACCCATGTCTCCAACGTTTTCGGCTATATCCTGCCTGTTGCGGGCATCGCGGCCATCTGCCGCACCCGGGGTGTGCCGCTGATTGTGGATGCCTCCCAGTCTGCCGGTGCGCTGCCGGTGTCCCTCCAGGCATGGGACGCCGCCTTCATCGCCATGCCGGGGCACAAGGGGCTCCACGGTCCCCAGGGCACGGGGCTTCTGCTGTGCGGGCGGACGCCGAAGCCTCTCTTGGAGGGCGGCACCGGGAGCCTTTCCCAGCTGCCGGAGATGCCGGACTTCCTGCCGGACGTGGCCGAGGCCGGCACCCACAACGTGCCGGGCATTGCAGGACTGCTGGCTGGAATCCGCGATCTTCAGCAGGTGGGGCTTTCCCGCGTGGCGGCTCACGAGCAGGCCATGATCCGCCGTCTGGCGAAAAATCTTGCCGGTGTGGACGGATTGGAGGTCTTTTCCGGGGAGAGCCAGGCGGGCGTCCTTTCCGTTCGATCCTGCATGGACTGCGAGATTCTCGCCGGAAAGCTGGCTGACGCGGACATCGCCGTGCGGGCGGGACTCCACTGCGCGCCCCTGGCGCACGGCAGCGCCGGCACCTTGGAGAGCGGCACTGTCCGACTGAGCGTGTGCCGTTTTACCACCGGCGAGGAGGTGGACGCGGCGGCTGCAACTTTGCAAACAATTTGCACCCAATGAAATTCTTGGCCATTTCCCCTTGCCAACAGTGCCATTCTGGGCTATAATTACAATGATTATTTATAGATATCAGAATGGTGGTGCAAACCATTGAGCGAAATCAGCAGCTTTTTTCAAGGCGCGTATTATGCCTTTCTAGGCATCAGGCTGAAGGATATCCTGGATATCCTGATCGTGGCCTTTCTTATATATAAAGTCGTCAATATGGTGCATTCCACCAGCACGGCGCGGGTGGCCAAGGCCATTGTGGCGCTGTTGCTGGCCACGTGGATTACCGGTGTGCTGCAAATGGAGATGCTCCACTTCGGCCTCAACAAGATCCTGGAGCTGGGCGTCATCGCCCTGGTCATCATGTTCCAGCCGGAGCTCCGGCGGGCGCTGGAGCGCTTTGGCGGCAAGAGCGTCCGGGAGCTTTTGAGCGGCAAGTCTCCCCGGGGAGAGATGGAGGAGGCCATTCTTGCCACGGTTTCGGCTTGCGAGATCATGAGCAAAGAGCGCGTGGGCGTTCTGCTGATTTTCGAGCGGGAGACTTCTTTGGAGGAATACTTTAAAACCGGTACCATTCTCGACGCCCGTACCTCTGAGCAGCTGCTGCGCAATCTTTTCTTCCCCAAGGCCTCCCTTCACGACGGCGCGGTCATCATTCGCGGCGGCCGCGTGATTGCGGCGGGCTGTGTGATGCCCCTTTCCGAGAATCCCCATCTCAGCAGCGACCTGGGCACCCGGCACCGCGCCGGTGTGGGCACCAGCGAGGTGTCCGACGCGGTGGTGGTCATTGTCTCGGAAGAGACGGGTACCATTTCCGTGGCCATCGGCGGTATGCTCAAGCGGCACCTGGCGCCCCAGACCCTGGAGCGCCTGCTCACCAGCGAGCTTGTGCCCAATGAAGAGGAGCAAAAGACACTGATGAAACGCGTCAAACAATTCTGGACGAAGAAGGGACGATCCAATGCGAAATAAAAAATGGCTCGCCATGCTTCTCTCTCTGGTGGTTTCCGTGGGAATTTGGGTCTATATTGTCACGGTGGAGAATCCCGAGCGGGATCAGACCCTTTACAATATCCCGGTGGTCTTCACCGGGGAGGACATTCTCCGGGAGGACTACGACCTCATCATCTCCGAGAGCAATGTGGCCTCCGGCGTGACGCTGACCTTTTACGGAAAAAACTCCGAGCTCAATAAGCTCCTGGACGACAAGATGGAGCTGGAGGTGGAGATCGACGTCTCCCGCCTGCGCAGCGCCACGGAGTTTTCCTTCTCGTATGATATGAGCGATATCACGCTGCCCGCCTCGGTTTCCAACCAGAGCATCACCCTCACCGGGAAGAGTCCCACCAAGATCACCGTTACCCTGGATCAGCTGGCCAAGAAGACCGTGCCGGTGGAGGTCATCACCGATGTGAAGGTGATGACCGGGTATCTGGCCGAGCGGGTCACCCAGGATATGAGCGAAATTGTCATCGAAGGCCCCGCTGAGCTGGTCAACAATGTGGATCACGCCGTGGTCACCCTCAAGCGGGAAAATGTGGATCAGACCATCACCGCCAGCCTGCCTTATACCCTGGTGGATCTGGACGGCAATGTCATTGAGAGCACGGAAATCACCTCCGACGTCTCGGAAATTCAGGTGACGCTGCCGGTGTCCGTGTTCAAGGATGTGCCGCTGGAGATCCCGGTGATTGATGGCGGCGGCGCCACGGGGGACGATGTGACCATCGACATTGAGCCGGCGACCATCCGCATCTCCGGCGATGCATCGGTGATCGAGCCCATCCAGTCCATTCGCCTTTCCAATCTGGATCTGGCCAGCCTGATGAGCAATTCCGAAACCGTCACCCGGGTGATTACCCTGCCCGAGGGCTGTACCAACGTCTCCGGTGTCCAGGAGGCCAAGGTGAAGGTGCAATTCCAGAACAAGGCCATCAAGCAGCTTCGAATCTCCAACACCAACTTCCAGTTTACCAATGCGCCGGATGGTCTCGTGCCGGAGGCCAGAACCAGCATGCTTCTGGTGACCATTCGTGCCGATGTGGACGATATCGACAAGATCACCGAGGATAATATCCGTGTGATTGCCGACCTCTCGAGCTATTCTGCGGCGGATGCCGGGACTGCCATCACCGTGCCGGTGCGCATCTATCTCGACGGGTTTGAAAACGCCGGCGTCATTGGAGCCGAAGAGTACAGCATTGTGGCGGATCTCGTCCCTGTGGAGGACGCCGACTAAAGAGAGACAAGGGGGCTGTATGCAGCGCATACAGCCCCGAGATTGCCCAATTACCACGGGGCTTCTTTCAGCAATGGAGGGAAACAGATTGATTAAAAGCATGACCGGATATGGCCGGGCTGTGCAGGTGTTCTCGGGGCTGGAGATCACCGCGGAGATCCGCGCCGTGAACAACCGCTATCTTGACTGCTCGGTCAAGCTTCCGCGGCTTTATAGCTATGCGGAGGATCCCATCAAGCAGCGCGTCAAGGCATCTGTGGCGCGGGGTAAGGTGGATGTGCTTTTCACCATTGCCCATCCCGCCGGGACGGATGCCACCGTGCAGCTCAACCGCCCTGTGGTGGAAGGGTATCTTCGCGCTATGGGGGAGCTGGTGCGGGAGTACGGCGTGCGGGATGATATTGCCGTGTCCACTCTGGCGCGGCTGCCGGACGTGTTCACCCTGGCCGAGCCGGAGAAGGATGAGGAAGCGCAGGCCGCGGCGCTGCTGGCTGCTGCGGAAAATGCCCTGGCGCAGTTCAACGACATGCGTACCGCCGAGGGCGCCGCGTTGGAGGCAGACCTCCGCGCCAGAAGCAAGACCATCCTCGACCTGGTTTCCCAGGTGGAGGCGCGCAGCCCCCAGGCTGTGGCCGAGTACCGGGAAAAGCTGGAGGCACGGATGCAGGAAATCCTCGCCGGCGCCGTGGACGAGAATCGAATCCTCACCGAGGCCGCCATCTATGCCGATAAGGTGGCTGTGGACGAGGAGACGGTGCGCCTGAGAAGCCACCTCAAGCAGATGGACGCCATGCTCACCGCCGGCGGTACCATCGGCCGGAAGCTGGACTTTTTGGTGCAGGAGATGAACCGCGAGACCAACACCATCGGCTCCAAGTGCTCTGATTTGGCGCTTTCGCAGATCGTGGTGGAGATCAAGGCGGAGCTGGAGAAGATCCGCGAGCAGATTCAGAACATCGAGTAAAGGAGGGTGCCATGCGGCTCATCAACATTGGATTTGGAAACATGGTGTCCTCGGCGCGGCTTCTGGCCATTGTGAGTCCGGAGTCGGCGCCCATCAAGCGAATTGTCCAGGAGGCGCGGGATCGCGGCATGCTCATCGACGCCACCTATGGACGAAGAACGAGAGCAGTCATCATTATGGATACCGACCACGTGATACTCTCGGCCATTCTGCCCGAGACCATCGCGGGGCGTGCCGGCGGAAAAGGGGAGGAGACCCCGGAGGAGGAAGCATGAGCGGAAAGCTAATCGTGATCTCAGGACCGTCCGGCGTGGGCAAGAGCACCGTGGTCAGTGGCGTGATGGCGCAGTGCGATACGCTGCAATTCTCCGTCTCGGCTACTACCCGCCCCATGCGTCCCGGCGAAGTGGACGGAAAGAATTACTATTTCGTGGATCATGCCACGTTTCAAGCGATGATCCGGGAGGAAAAGCTCCTGGAATATGCCCAGTACGTGGGCAATTACTATGGAACGCCGGAAGCACCTCTCAACGAAGCCCTGGCGCAGGGCAAGGATGTCCTGCTGGACATTGAGGTGCAGGGCGCGCTGCGGGTGAAAGCCCGCCGCCCCGACGCGGTGTTGATTTTTATGCTGGCGCCGTCCTTTGCGGACATTGAGAAGCGGCTCTACGGCCGCGGCGACACGGCGCCCGCGCTCGTGGAAGAGCGCCTCAACCGGGCGCGCTGGGAGTACACCCAGGCGCCGAACTATGACTATCTCGTGGTCAATGACAATGTGGACAAGGCCGTCTCGGAGATCCTCGCCATTCTCACGGCGGAGAAGTGCAAAACAGCCGAGCGGCTCAGCTATTTGAAGGAGGACAATTAACCATGCTCTACCCCCCCATGTCGGAACTTCTCAAGCATATTGACAGCCGTTACCTTCTGGTGAATGTGGTCGCCCGCCGGGCGCGGCAGATCTCCATTGAGGCTGAGCAGGAGGGCTATGCCCTGGAGGACAAGCCCGTGACCCTGGCCATCCGGGAGGTTGCTGATGGCAAGCTCACCGCCACCACCAAGGACATCTATCTCAAATAATTGCCCACGGCGCGGAAGGAGGGAGGGCGTTGCTTGCACAAGTGGCGGTGGCGGCTGCGGTCTATGCCATCGATAAGCCCTACTCCTACCGGGTGCCGTCCAACCTGAAGGTACTGCCGGGGATGCGGGTATCCGCTCCCTTTGGCGCCGGCAACCGCCGCACCGAGGGCATTGTCCTGGAGGTGAGCGATGGCGAGACCGACGGCCTCAAGGACATAGAGGCAGTGCTGGACGAGACGCCCGTGCTCTCAGTGTCCTTCCTGCGGCTGGCGGCGTTTTTGCGGGAGCGGTATTTCTGCACGTATTTCGACGCAGCCAAGGCCATGCTGCCGGCGGGACTGTGGTTTGGCGCCACGGATGAGCTTTCTCTGGGCAAGAAGCCTGCAGCAGCGCTGCCGGAGAAGGAGGCGCTGGCCGGAAGCATCCTCACGATCATTGCGGAGCGCGGCGGCCGGATCTCTTACCCGGAGCTCAAGCAGCTTTTTCCGGCGGAAGAGAATCTGGCCAAGACGCTCCAATCTTTATGTAAGCGGCAGTTTCTTGCCGCCGATGTGACCTTTTCCAAGAAGCTTCGGGACAAGTCCGAGCAGATTGCCACCCTGGCCGTGTCCCAGGAGGAGGCGCAGGCATACCTACAGAGTAAGGGCAGACGCGCCCCCCAGCAGGCGGCGGTGCTGGAGCTGCTCACCCAGCTGGGCAGTGCCAGCACCAAGGAGCTCAGCTACTTCACCGGTGCCGATATGGCCTCCATACGCCGCCTCTTTAAGGCAGGGATGGTGACGCTGTCGGTGCGCCCGGTGTTTGAGACGCCCCTGCCGGACTATGTGGAGCCGGCGCCCATGCCTGTGCTAAACGACGCCCAGAAAAATGCCTATGAAGGACTCTGCGCCATGGCCAGCCGGGAGAAGCCCGGCGCGGCGCTTCTCTACGGCGTCACCGGCAGCGGCAAGACCGCGGTCTATCTCCACCTCATCGCCCGCGCGTTGGAATCGGGCAAAACCGCACTGTACCTGGTGCCGGAAATTGCCCTGACGCCCCAGCTCATCGAGCGGCTCATGCGCCATTTTGGCCGGGACGTGGCGGTGCTCCACAGCTCTTTGAGAGTGCGGGAGCGGTACGACGAGTGGCGCAGAATCCGCGAAGGAAAAGCGCGGGTGGTCATCGGCACCCGTTCGGCGGTGTTTGCGCCCTTGGAAAGCCCGGGCGTCATCATCGTGGACGAGGAGCAGGAGCATTCCTATAAATCCGAGCAGACGCCCCGGTATCATGCCCGGGAGGTTGCACTCTGGCTGGGACTGCACCACCGGGCGCTGGTGGTGCTGGGCTCGGCAACCCCGTCGGTGGAGAGCATGTACCAGGCCGAGCGCGGCGTCTATGGCCTCTTTCGCCTGGCCGATCGCTATAATGGTTCGGATCTTCCGCGGGTGGACGTGGTGGATCTCAAGGAAGAGCTTCGCCGGGGCAATGCTACCGCCATCAGCAAGCCCCTCCAAGACGCCTTGGCCGAGGCCATGGCGGCGGGACACCAGAGCATTCTCTTTTTAAACCGCCGTGGCGCGGGACAATATGTGGTGTGCGTGGACTGCGGCGATGTGCCCCAGTGCCCCAGGTGCAGCGTGAGCCTCACCTACCATGCCGCCAACCACCGGCTTTTGTGCCACTACTGCGGCTATTCCCAGCCCACCAGGGCGCAGTGCCCAGTCTGCGGCGGCCACAGAAAGGTCGTGGGCACCGGCACGCAGAAGGTGGAGCTGGAGCTCCAGGCGCTTTTTCCCGACGCCGAGATCCTCCGTATGGATGCCGACACCGTCTCCGCCGCCAACAGTCATGAGGATATCCTCCGCCGGTTTCGGGAAGAGAAGATTCCCATTCTGGTGGGTACGCAGATGGTCACCAAGGGGTTGGACTTTGCCAATGTGACGCTGGTGGGTGTGGTGGACGCGGATCTTTCACTTTATGTAAACTCCTTCCGCGCCGCCGAGACCACCTTTTCCCTGATTACCCAGGTGGTGGGACGTGCCGGCCGCGGCGCCTACCAGGGGCGCGCGATCATTCAGACCATGACGCCCCGCCACGCGGTGCTCACCCTGGCCGCCCAGCAGGACTACGACCGGTTTTACGCCCTGGAGATTGAGCTGCGCCGTCTCCACGGCCTGCCGCCCTTCCGGGATCTCTATACCCTCACCTTTGTGAGCCAGCTGGAGAGCCGCGCCCTGTCCGGCGCCGCCCGGTTTCGGGATCTCTTGGCGGTGCAGCCGGAGCGGCCGGAAATCTTGGGGCCGTCCCCGGCGCCGGTGGTCAAGGTGAACAACGCCTACCGCTACCGGCTTGAGATCCTGGGCAGCGGCAAGCAGCTGCGACAGCGGCTGGCCGCCTGCTTGAAGGAATTTTTGCGGAATAAAGAAAACCGCGGCGTAACAGCCTATCTAGATATCAATTCTTACGAATAGAGGGATTTCCATGGCACTCAGACACATCGTAACCGTGGGCGACAGCGTCCTCACCAAGGTGAGCCGTCCGGTCACCCAGTTTGATTCCCGCCTCCATCTGCTTTTGGACGACATGGTGGAAACGCTGCTGGACGCCGGCGGCGTGGGACTGGCAGCGCCCCAGGTGGGAGTTTTGCGCCGGGTGGTAGTCGTTGACACCGGCGAGGATGGGATCCTCGAGCTCATCAACCCGGAGATCATCGACCAGAGCGGCAGCCAGACCGGCCTGGAGGGCTGTCTGAGCGTGCCGGGCAAGTATGGAATCGTCACCCGTCCCAACGTGGTCACCGTCCGCGCCCAGGATCGGGACGGCAACTGGTTTGAGGTCGAGGGGGAAGCGCTCATTGCCCGGTGCTTCTGCCACGAGCTTGCCCATCTGGACGGCCAGCTCTATACCGAGGTGGCCGAGCGGATGCTCACCCCCGAGGAGCTCCAGGAGCTCACCGAGGGAGAGGAGGCGGAAGATTGAGACTGGTATTTATGGGCACGCCGGAGATCGCCAAGACCTGCCTGCAGGCGATCTATGAGGCCGGCCATGAGATAATAGGCGTCTACACCAAGCAGGATACGCCGAAAAACCGCGGCATGAAGCTCACCATGTCCCCGGTGAAGGAGTTTGCCCTGGCGCATGATCTTCCGGTGTTCCAGCCCAAGACCTTCAAGGACGAGGCGGTGCTCTCTGAGCTCCGGGCGCTCAAGCCCGCCCTTCTGGTGGTGGTGGCCTACGGGAAGATCCTGCCCCAGGCGGTGCTGGATATCCCGGAAAAAGGCGCCATCAACATGCACGCCAGCATTCTTCCTGAGCTTCGCGGCGCGGGGCCGGTGCAGTGGTCCATTCTCAACCACTGTAAGGAGACCGGCGTCACGGCCATGTATCTCTCCGCCGGCATGGACGAGGGCGATATCATCGAGATTCGAAAGACGCCCATCGACCCCATGGAGACCGGCGCGGAGCTCATGGAGCGAATTGCGGTCATCGCCGCGGGACTTGCCTGCGATACCATTGCCGCCATTGAAGCAGGTACCGCCGCCCGGACGCCCCAGGAGCACGACAAGGCCACCTATGCCCCCATGCTCAGCAAGGACATGAGCCCCATCGACTGGAGTGAGCCGGTACGGTACGTCATTGACCATGTCCGGGGACTGATTCCCTGGCCGGTGGCCACCGCCGAGCTGGGCGGAAAGAAGTTTAAAATCTTCCGGGTGGAGGACACCGGGAAGAAGACCGAGAAGGCGCCGGGTACCCTCCTGGCGCTGACCAAGCAAGGGCTGGAGGTCGCCTGCGGCGGCGGCGTGGCCGTCATCCGGGAGCTCCAGGCCGAGGGCGGCAAGCGTATGCCCGCCGCCGACTACTTCCGCGGCCATCCCATTGCCCTGTAACCACCCCACGCGCAAAAAACGGCTCCCCTGTGAAGGGGAGCTGGCAGGCCGAAGGCCTGACTGAGGGGTTGTAAGCTGGCAGTCACTGCCGGTTCTGATCCCCTCCGGTATGTCTCGCGCCATACCACCTCCCCTTGGGCACCTAGGGGAGGCAGGATACACACAGCCCGTTTGAAATCCCACACCACGAAAGGAGCACCCCATGGACGCCAGAACCACCGCCCTCGCCACCCTCATCGCCTGCCGCAAGCAGGGCGCCTGGGCGGACGGCGCCCTCAAGGAGCAGCTCCATAGATCGCAGCTTTCCCGGCGGGACGCGGCGCTGGCCACACGCCTTGTCTACGGCGTCATCCAAAATAAGATGCGCCTGGACTTTCAGCTCCAATCCCTGGTGAAATCCGATCTCAAGAAGCTCCAGCCGGTGGTGCTGGATATCCTTCGCCTGGGGCTTTATCAGATCACCGATATGGATAAAATTCCTGCCTCTGCCGCCGTCAACGAGGCGGTGGAGCAGGGGAAGAAATACGCGGGTCGCGCCGCGGCCGGTCTCATCAACGGCGTGCTGCGCAATGCCGCCCGGCAAAAGGAGCAGCTCCCCCAGCCGAAGACCCTGGCCGTGCGCTATAGCCACCCCGAGCCCCTGGTAACGCTCCTCCGTGAGGCCGTGGGAGAGGAGCTATTGGAGCCGCTTCTAGAAAGCCACAACGAGCTTGCGCCCGTGGTCATCCAGAGAAATCCCCTGGCCATCTCCGAGGCGGACTTCCTCGCAGCCCTTCGGGAGGCCGAGGCGGAGGCCTCGCCCCATCCCTGGCAGAAGGACGCCTGGATTTTGACCCATGCAGGGAGCCTTTCTAAGCTGCCCCTCTTCGCGCGCGGCGGCTTCTATGTCCAGGATCCGGCGGCACGCCTTTCCGTCACGGCGGCGGGACTGGCGCCGGGCATGCGGGTGCTGGACGTCTGTGCCGCCCCCGGCGGCAAGAGCTTTGCCGCCGCCATGGACATGGAGGACACCGGCTCCATCGTCTCCTGCGACATTCACCCCCACAAGATCGAGCTCCTCGCCAAGGGCGCTGCGCGGCTGGGCTTGCACTCCATCACCCCCTGTCTCCAGGACGGCAGTGCGTTTCGCCCGGACTTCGAGAAGGCCATGGACGCGGTGCTCTGCGACGTGCCCTGTTCGGGACTGGGGGTCATCCGCAAGAAGCCCGACATCCGGGAAAAGCCCCTGGATGGCCTGGCGAGGCTCCCCGAGGTGCAGGGAAGGATCCTGGAGAATGCCTCCCGGTATGTCCGTCCCGGCGGCGTGCTGCTCTACAGCACCTGTACCATCCTCCCGCGGGAGAATCAAGGCGTGGTGGATGCATTTTTAGCCTGCCACGGCGACTTTCACCAGGAGCCCTTTCCCGTTCCGGCGGCGCTGGGCGCGGGAAACGACGGCGCCATGACCCTTTTGCCGCCCCTCCACGGGACAGACGGCTTCTTTATCTGCAAGCTGAGGAGAGACACATGATGCGCGATATCAAATCCATGGACTTGGAGGAGCTCACCCAGGCGCTTTCGGAGCTGGGCGAGCCCAAATTCCGCGCCGGTCAGGTGTTCACCTGGCTCCACCGGGGCGCCAAGTCCTTTGAAGAGATGACCAATCTCTCCAAGCAGCTCCGGGCGCGGCTGGCGGCGGAGTTTACCCTGTGCCCGCCGGAGGTGGTGCGCAAGCAGGTCTCCCGGACAGACGGCACCATCAAATACCTCTGGCGCCTTTGCGACGGTAACTGCGTGGAATCGGTGGTGATGCGCTATCACCATGGCAACACCGTCTGCATCTCCTCGGAGGTGGGGTGCGCCATGGGCTGCGCCTTCTGCGCCTCCACCCGGGGCGGCCTGGTGCGGCGGCTCACGGCGGGGGAGATGGTGGATCAGGTGCTCTTCTCCCAGCTGGATTCCGGCCTGCCCATCTCCAACATCGTGCTCATGGGCATCGGTGAACCCCTGGATAACTTTGAAAACGTGCGAAAATTCCTTTTGCTTATCAACCATCCCCAGGGCATGCACATCGGCATGCGCCATATCAGCCTTTCCACCTGCGGCCTGGTGCCGCGAATCCGGCAGCTTGCCGAGGAGGACTTGCAGCTCACCCTGTCCGTCTCCCTCCACGCCCCCACCGACGCGGTGCGCAGCACCATCATGCCGGTAAACAAGGCCTATCCTGTTTCAGAGCTCATGGCGGCCTGCCGGGACTACTGCCAGAAGACGGGACGGCGGATCTCCTTCGAGTACGCCATGATCCGCGGCGTCAACGATTCTCTGGAGCAGGCGCAGGCGCTGGCCGCGCTGCTCCAAGGCATGCTCGCCCACGTCAACCTCATCCCCCTAAACGACGTGGCCGAGAGCCCCTTGAAGCCCAGCACCCGCCAGCAGGTGGCCGCCTTCCAGCAGGCGCTGACGGAGAAGGGAATTACCGCCACGGTACGCCGCACCCTGGGCAGCGACATCGATGCGTCCTGCGGCCAGCTGCGGCGCAAATACGAATCAAAGGAGGCATGACCATGCAGGCATGGGGACTCACCGATCCCGGCATGGTGCGCAGCCAGAATCAGGATCACTACGCCATTGTGAAGCTGGGGCGGGATCAGCTCCTGGCCATCATCTGCGACGGCATGGGCGGCGCCCGTTCGGGCAATATCGCCAGCCAGATGGCGGTGGAGGTATTCGTGGAGGAGGTTAAGCGCACGACGCGCGCCAACATGAAGCCCGACCGCATCGACAACATGCTCGAGCAGGCGCTGGAGATGGCCAACGAGGCCGTCTACGAGCAGTCGCAGCTCAGCGAGGAGTACCGCGGCATGGGTACCACCCTGGTGGCGGCCTTCTTCCAGAAGGATCAGCTCACCGTGGCCAACGTGGGCGACAGCCGCGCCTACCTCTTCAATAAGGACGGCGTCAAGAGCATCACCACCGACCACTCCCTGGTGGAGCTCATGGTGCAGCGGGGAGAGATCACCCGGGAGGCGGCCAAGTTCCACCCGGGCAAGAACCTCATCACCCGTGCCGTGGGCACCGAGGCCAAGGTGAGCTGCGACCTCTACCACCTCAAGCTCAACAAGGGCGACAGCGTGCTGCTCTGCTCCGATGGGCTTTCCAACGTCATGTCCGACCAGGAGATTCTCTTCGAGGTCATCCACGGCGTCAACAAAAACGATTGCTGCCAAAGACTCATGAACATCGCCAACTACCGGGGGTCGCCGGACAATGTGACCGTGGCGCTCATCGCCATCTGACCCCCAGAGGACACTTCGGCGCCCGTCTGCCGCAAATCGACGGGTCGAGCAATCGGTAAGGAGCTACTTATGGAGAATTATATCGGGAGGCTGCTGGATCACCGCTACGAGATTTTGGAAGTGATCGGAACCGGCGGCATGGCCGTGGTGTATAAGGCGCGGTGTCACCGGCTCAACCGGCTGGTGGCCATCAAGATCCTCAAGGACGAGCTGTCGGAGGATGCAGAGTTTCGCCGCCGCTTCCATGCCGAGTCCCAGGCCGTCGCCATGCTCTCGCATCCCAATATCGTCAATGTCTATGACGTGTCCCATTCGGACAATGTGGACTATATCGTCATGGAGCTCATCGACGGCATCACCTTGAAGCAGTATATGGAGCAAAAGGGCGTGCTCAACTGGCGGGAAGCGCTGCACTTTGCCACCCAGATCGCCAAGGCACTGGAGCATGCCCACAGCCGCGGGATTATCCACCGGGACATCAAGCCCCACAACATCATGATCCTCAAGGACGGCAGCGTCAAGGTGGCCGACTTTGGCATTGCCCGGGTGTCCTCCGCCCAGTCCACCCTCACCCGGGAAGCCCTGGGCTCGGTGCACTATATCTCCCCCGAGCAGGCCAAGGGCGGCCGGATCGACTTCCGCTCCGACCTCTACTCTTTGGGCGTGGTCATGTACGAGATGCTCACCGGCCACCCGCCCTACGACGGCGAGACGCCCGTCTCGGTGGCCATCCAGCACATCAACGCCAAGGCCATCCCGCCCCGGGTCTTAAATCCCCAGATTCCCGAGGGCTTGGAGCAGATCACCATGCACGCCATGGCTGCCAATTTGGACGAGCGCTACGAGAGCGCCACGGAGATGCTCCGGGACTTGGACGAATTCCGCAAGAACCCCAGCACCACCTTCCGCTTTGGCGATGAGCCGCCTCAAACCCATGCACCCGAGCGCACCACTGCCCGCACGGCGGCAGAGCGCGCCGTGCGCAGCAAGAGTGCCGACGCCGGGCGGCCGCGGCAGCCCCAGGCCAAGCATGGCCGCTCCAATGCCGCCGCCCTCATTGCCGGATTTATCGTCATTGCCCTGGCGCTGGCGGGCATCGGCTACTTCCTCTATTCCTTCTTCTTTGGGGATCTCTTTGCCCAGACTGAGGATGTGCAGGTGCCGAGCTTCCTCAATATGCTCCTGGAGGACATCGACAACAACGACTATCCCAACTTCCAGATTCAGGTGAAGGAATGGGTCACCGACGACACCGTGGAGCAGGGCAGGGTGGTGAGCCAGGATCCCGCCCCCGACCGCATGGTCAAGAGCGGCTCCACCATCTCCCTGACGATTTCCTCCGGCCCCTCCACCGATACCATGCGGGATGTGCTCAACTACTCTCTGGAAAATGCCAAGACCGTTCTCGACAATCTGGCCTTGGATCTGGTGATTAACGTGGTGGAGGAGAGCAGCGACCTGGCTGCCGGCACGGTGATTCGCACCGACCCGGTGTACAAGGCGCCCCTCACCGCCGGCCAGACCGTGACGCTCTACGTGTCCTCAGGCCCCGCCATCACCCTGGTGCCGGTGCCGGAGCTCTTGGGGCTCACCCAGGAGAAGGCCGTGGAGAAGCTCGACGAACTGGGACTTCTCTATGAGATCACCGAGGTACCGCACGAAGAGGCCGAGGGTACCGTAGTCTACCAGTCCATCAAGCAGGGCGAGGAGGTCAAGGTGGGCACCACCGTGAACATCCAGGTGTCCAAGGGCATGGAGGAGGACGAAGACGAAGAGGACGATCCCAATGAGGAGGATCAGAATCCGAACGACACCTCCGGCCTGCCCCAGGAGCGGCTCATCTATCTGGATCTGCCGCAGCAGCTGGAGCACGAGGTCGTTGTCACCGTGAAGCTCGACGATGTGACGATGGATGAGTTCCCCGTGGATCCCGAGACGCTCAACGACCAGCATCAGGTGCCCATCGCCCTCACCAGCGTGGGAATCCACCGGGTGGACGTCTATCTGGATGGAGCAATCTACTATACGTTCTACTATGACTTTGATACCGGCGAGGTGGTGCCTGAGGAGGCCATCCAGACCGACGGAGAAGCGGATGCCGATGGAGAAGGGTAGAATCATCAAGGCCGTCAGCGGCTTTTATACCGTGGATCTGGGCGGAAAGACCGTCACCGTCAAGGCCAGGGGCAAGCTCCGCCGGGAGGAGAAGACGCCGCTGGTGGGCGACGAGGTCACCCTGGAGGGCGGCATGCTGGGGGAGATTCTGCCCCGGCGGAACTGGTTTGTGCGGCCGGCCGTGGCCAATCTGGATCTTCTGGTGCTGCTGGCCTCAGAGGTCATCCCGGTCACGGAGCCCTTTCTCATCGACCGTATCACGGCCATTGCCGGAAACCAGGGTGTGCCGGTGCTGATCGTGGTCAATAAGACCGATCTCTCCGGGGAGGGCACCCTGGCGGGGATCTACCGCCGCGCCGGTTACGACGTCATCTCCACCAGCGCCGTCACCGGCGAGGGGGTGGAGGCGCTGCGGGAGAAGATCACCGGAAAGGTGGTTGCCCTGTCGGGCAACTCCGGCGTGGGCAAGAGCAGCCTTTTAAACCGGCTGTGCCCTTCTTTGCAGCTGCCCACCGGCGAGGTGTCGGAAAAGCTGGGGCGCGGGCGCCATACCACCCGCCACATTGCCCTATACCGCCTGCCGGGGGAGACGTATGTGGCCGACACGCCTGGATTCTCCTCCTTCGATACCGACAAGATGGAGCATATCCTCAAGGAGAATTTGCAGTACGCCTTTCCCGACTTCGCACCCTTTTTGGGAAAGTGTCAGTTCCACGACTGCGCCCACCGCAAGGAGCCGGGCTGCGCTGTCACTGCGGCGCTGGAGCGGGGCGAAATTGAACCCACCCGCTATGAGAGCTATTGCCGCCTTTACGACATTGCCAGCGCCCACAAGCCCTGGGAGGAAAAGTAAAACAGACTGTCAAAAAACCTCGTTGAAAACTTGTGCGACAGAGCAGCGGGGGGTGTGTGCGGGGGGCAAAAAGCCCACCGCGCGTTCAATCAAACAGGATTTTGAAACTTTTTTGAAAGTTTCAAAATCCGC
>DVGD01000100.1 GCA_018712905.1 Candidatus Avoscillospira stercoripullorum
GTAGGGGTCGATGTCCTCATCGACCCGTGCCGCGAAGCGGCCTGGTAAGAGCGGCGGCATGAGGGCATGCCGCCCTACGGTGCACCTCCGAAGCCACAACTGCCACGGGCGGCCATAAAGGCCGCCCCTACTAAATATTCTTCATGCCGCGGACGTCCAGGTTCGCGGCTTCGTCGCTTTCGATGTAGTCGAGCAGCGCCTCGGGATCGTCCAGCATGGCGTAGAGCGCCCGGCAGGCGGGCTTGACGAAGCCCTCCTGGATGGAGGCTTCAAACATGGCGTGAAGGGGCGCGAAATAATCCCTGGTGTTGAGCACGCCGATGGGCTTGTTGTGCCGCCCCAGCTGGCGGAGGGTGAGAATCTCAAAGAACTCCTCAAAGGTGCCGATGCCGCCGGGGGTCATCAAAAAGGCATCCGCCCGCTCTTCCATGATGGCCTTGCGCTCGCGCATGGTGTCGGTGTAGACAAACTCGGTGCACCCGTCAAAGAGCACGCCGTCCACATTGAAAAACCGCGGCGCCACACCGGTGATGCTGCCGCCGCCGGATGCTACGCCCCGGGCAACGGCGCCCATGAGGCCGTGCCTGCCGCCGCCGAAGACCAGGCCGTGGCCGCGGCGCGCCATGGCAGAGCCCAGCGCCTCGCCGGCCTTGAGAAAATCGGGATGGATGGTGTCGCTGGATGCGCCGTATACACAGATGACCATGGGATTCCTCCTAAATATTCCAAGATTCCGGGAGCTTTTCCAGCTCCCGCCAGCCTCTGGGCGGCGACGTGGGGTCGCCGTCTTGGAGGCGTTTTTCATACCAGTAGGTGCCGTACCACTGGCCGAACTTGAAGCCGCAGGCGGGGAAAAAGGCGCTCTCGCGGTAGCCCATGGCTTCATGGAAGGCGCAGCTGCCTTTGTTGCAGGAGGTGATGATGCCGTAGACCAGGAAATAGCCCTGGGCGCGAAGCAACTCCTCCAAAACTTCATAGAGCCGCCGTCCGCCGCCGTGCCCCTTGGCCTCCGGCTTTAGATAAATGGAAAGATCCGCGTCCCACTGGTAGGCGGCGCGGACGAAGGCGGCGTCGGCGTAGGCGTAGCCCAGAATTTCACCGTCTTCCTCCCACACCAGCCACGGAAATCGGGCATGGATGGTGTCAAAGCGATGGGTGAATTCCGCCAGAGAGGGCACGGAATATTCAAAGGTGTAGGCCGTCTCCAGAATATAGGGACGGTAGATTTCCAGCATGGCGGGAACATCCTCCCGCTGCGCCATTCGAATCATAGGGATCGCCTCGTTTTTTCTGCTTCCCTCCATGGTAGCATATGCGGCGGCCGGATGGAAGAGACGGCTTAAAAAATCACAGTGTCTTTTCAAAAAAATCCGCCAGCGCCCCAAGGTAGCGCGGCTCGTCCACCAGGAAGCTCAGGCCGTGCCCGGCGCCGGGAAACTCCAGCAGGGTTTTGTCGCTGCAGCATGCCCGGTAGGCTGCCTCGGTCATCTCCGGGGGCACAAAGTGATCCTCCAGGCCGTGGAAAAATAAAATGGGGCACCTGGCCTTGGCCACGGCCTCCACGGTGGAGCACTGATCCAGGCCGAAGCCGCCCAGCACGTGGCAGGCGAGGTTTAACAGGGCAGAGAAGGGGCGGGGCGGCAGATGGTAATGCCGCCGCATCAGCCGCCGGACAATGTCGCCGGGGGAGGTGAAGCCGCAGTCGGCGATGACGCCCCGGAGATTTGCCTCCATGGGCAGCGCCGAGGCCAGGAGTACCGTGGTGGCGCCCATGGAGATTCCGGCCAGATACACCGGCGTGTCCCGTCCCTGGGTTTTGGCCACATACTCCGCCCAGGCTTTGGCGTCGTACCGCTCCCGGACGCCCATGGTGATGAGGTGACCCGCCGAGGCGCCGTGGGCGCGCTGATCGCAGATGAGGAGAGAGAAACCCATGGCATAGTAGCGGGAGAGACCGGCGTAGAGGTCGATGACGGGGCTGGAGCGGTAGCCGTGGAGCAGCACCAGGGTACCCCGGGCGTTTTCCCGGGGGATCCACTGCCCCGCGAGGGTGAGGCCGTCGAAGCTCTGAATGGTAACCCGCGTGGGCTTCTGCGCTGCCACCCAGGCGGCGCCCTGGGTCATGGGCGCTTCGTAGTCCCGCCAGCGGGAGGCGGCGATGGCGCCTGGGGCGGCATAGTCCGGTACCCGTCTCCGGTAAAAAATGAACAGAAACATGCCTGCTCCCAGCAGCAGAGCTGCCAGGAGCAGGCTTCCGAGGAGAATGAGAAGCACAGCCAAGGGAGAATCCTCCTATTCCACGGATTTGAGGCTTTCGGCCATGTGAATGCGGTCGATCTTGCGGATGAGCAGGGCGTCCACCACAAAGGTGAGGAGCAGCGTGAGGAGCAGCGCCAGGAGGTAGCTCCACGGGCTGATGCGCACCTGGAAGGAGACCATGTCCACCTGCACGCGATCCATGACGAACCGGTGGAGCCAGATGCCCATGGGGATGCCCACCACACAGCCAAGACCTGTGAGCACCAGCGCCTCGCGGAAGACGTAGCTGTAGGTCTCCCAGCGGTAGAAGCCCAGCACCTTGATGGTGGCGATCTCCCGGGCGCGTTCGGTGATGTTGATGTTGATGAGGTTGTAGCTCACCACGAAGCTCAGCGCCAATGCGCAGGCTACCACCAGGACGATCACGGCGTCCAGCCCTTCCAAGGTGCTGGCAATCATATCGCGGAATTCCTGGGAGAGGGTGACGGAGACGACATGGTCGGCGGAGGCAAGGCGGGCACCCACAGCGGAGATATCTTCCCCGGAGGCACTGGCGAAGGCGGTTGTGTATTCCACGGGATTTCCGATCCAGGTCTCATAGCCCTCGGCAGTGAGAAGGATATAGTGGTTGACATAGTTTTCAAAGATGCCCTCCACGGGGATTTCCACCACCATGCCGTCTGGGCGCTGGACACGGATGGTATCTCCGATACCAACGTCGCAGAGCTTAGCCAGCTTCTCGCTGATAACGGCGTCGTTTCCAGTGGGCCAGGCTACGGTTTCGCCCTCATAGGTGAGGCCGAAGAGCTGGGTGATGGCTTCATCGTCGGTGGCGATCACGTTGGTGCTGCTGACGCCTTTTTTCGTGAGGGTGTCCACGGTTTCCGATGAGGCAAAGGCGCAGGCAGCGAGGTCGTCGCCCCAGGCTTCCCGGAAGGCCTCTTGCTGCTGAGTAGTTTGATTCTGGTCGAAGGTGATGGAGTAGTCATAGAGGGTGATGGAGGTATATTGATCCTCTGCCACATTGGCGATGGAATCCTTGAGCCCCAATCCAGCGATGAGCAGCGCCAGGCAGCCGCCCACGCCCAGCATCATCATAAAGAGCCGCTTTTTATAGCGGAACACATTCCGCGCCGCGACCTTCCGCAAAAATCCCATCCTGCGCCACAAGGGGGTGATGTATTCGAGGAAAATGCGCTTGCCGGCCTTGGGCGCCTTGGGGCGCATGAGCT
>DVGD01000101.1 GCA_018712905.1 Candidatus Avoscillospira stercoripullorum
AAAAAAGTATTTGACTTTACGGGTCTGTTCTTATATAATAGCCAATGCACGAAATATGGATAGGAGAGCGCTATGCTGTTAGGATTGTCTAAAATCATCGACTGCCCGGGCGGCGTAGTTCCCTTTGAAACCACTCTGGACTTGAGCCAAATGGACTTTGGCGGCTGCTGCCCATTGCACGAGCCGGTTCATGCCAAGGGCTCCGTCCGAAACACGGCGGGCGTGCTGATCCTCACGGCGGAGATTGACGCGGTGCTGGACGGCGTGTGCGACCGCTGCTGCAAGCCCTTCCACCGGCCGTTTACCCTGCCGCTGGAGGCCGTGCTGGTGACCAAGCTGGAATCCGATCAGCTGGACAGCCCCTGGGTCTTTGAGCTCGTGGGGGACGACGCCGACCTGGACGACATTTTCACCACAGCCGTTGTCCTCAATATGGACAGCAAGCTTCTCTGTAAGCCCGACTGCAAGGGACTCTGCCCCCGCTGCGGCAAGGATCTCAACGAAGGTTCCTGCGACTGCAAGCCCGAGCGCGACCCCAGGCTCCAGGTGCTCGAGAAGCTCCTCAACAAGTAGACAATATGCCGCTACGGCATTTCAACCAAGGAGGTGTACCAAATGGCAGTACCCAAGTGTAAAGTATCCAAGGCGAGAAGAGACAAGAGACGCAATTCTCACTGGAAGCTGGCGATCCCCGGTGTTGTTGCTTGCCCCAAGTGTGGCGAGCCTCGCCTGCCCCACAGAGCTTGCAAGGCTTGCGGCACCTACAATGGCCGAGAAGTCGTTGCGGTGGAAGCGAAGTAATAGGCACAAAAGAGTGAGAAGAGGGCCTTTTTACCCTCTTCTTTTCTTTTACCTGGGGAAACCTGTCGATTTTCATTGGTAGGGCGGGGTGCCCACACCCCGCCGCAGCACAGTTTGATTTGAAAGGAGGCGCGCCATGGGAAAGCCCATCGTCGCCATAGTCGGCCGCCCCAATGTGGGCAAGTCCATGCTCTTTAATAAACTCACCGGCCGCCGCATGGCCATTGTGGAGGACACCCCCGGCGTCACCCGCGATCGGATCTACGGCGATTGCGAGTGGAACGGCCGCACCTTCCATCTGGTGGACACCGGCGGCATCGAGCCGGGCACCGACAGCGATATGCTCAAATTCATGCGCCGCCAGGCGGAGATCGCCATTGAGACGGCGGACGTCATCATCATGGTCACCGACGTCACCGTGGGGCTCACCGCTGCCGATTCCGAGGTGGCCACCATGCTCAAGCGCTCGAAGAAGCCGGTGGTGGTGGCTGTCAACAAGTGCGACCGGGTGGGCGCGCCTGACCCGGAGTTCTACGCCTTCTACGGCCTGGGGCTGGGAGATCCCATCGAGGTCTCGGCCATCCACGGCCACGGCACCGGCGATCTGCTGGATGCCTGCGTGGCCGAGTTCCCGCCGGAGGACGAGGACGAGGCCGAGGAAGACCGCATCAAGGTCGCCATCGTGGGCAAGCCCAACGTGGGCAAGTCCAGCCTGCTCAACCAGATTCTCGGCCAGGAGCGGGTCATCGTCTCCAACGTGGCCGGTACCACCCGGGACGCCATTGACTCCGACTTTGAAAACGAGTTTGGCAAGTACTGCTTCATCGACACCGCCGGCATGCGCCGGAAGTCCAAGGTGGACGACGCCATCGAGAAGTATTCCAACCTCCGCACCATCTCGGCCATCGAGCGGGCGGACGTGTGCCTGATCCTCATTGACGCCACCGAGGGCGTCACCGAGCAGGATACCAAGATCGCCGGTCTTGCCCACGAAGCCGGAAAAGCTTCCATCCTCGTGGTCAACAAGTGGGATCTGGTGGAAAAAGAGACCAATACCATGGACAAGATGACCGACGAGGTGCGCCGGGACTTGAGCTACATGACCTATGCCCCGGTGCTCTTCCTCTCGGCGCTCACCGGCCAGCGGGTGAATAAGCTCTACCAGCTCATCAACGAGGTGGTGGCGCAGTCGGCCATGCGCATCTCCACGGGCATGCTCAACAATGTCCTCGAGGATGCCACCGCCCGCGTCCAGCCCCCCAGCGACAAGGGTCGCCGCCTCAAGATCTACTATATGACCCAGGTGGGCGTGAAGCCGCCCCACTTTGTGGCCTTCTGCAACGACGCCCGGCTCTTCCACTTCTCCTACCAGCGGTATCTGGAGAATCAGCTCCGCGCCGTCTTCGGCCTGATGGGCACGCCCATCAAGCTCACCATCCGCCAGAAGGGCGACAAAAACGACCTGGGCTGAGGCGCCTGATTGCCATTTTGATCTTTCGCTGGGAGTGTGTACCATGGAACTCTTTCTCTGGATTCTGGTCATCGTCCTGGGCTATGCCCTGGGCAACCTAAACGGTGCGCTGCTGGTCTCGAAGCTGTTCATCCACGATGACGTCCGCACCCACGGCAGCGGCAACGCCGGCCTCACCAACTTTTTCCGCACCTACGGCGGCTTTTTGTCGCTGCTGGTCATTGTCATCGACGTGGGCAAGACCGTTCTGGCCTGCCTCATTGCCCAGTGGCTGCTGGGCGGCTATGGCTGGGGACTGGAGGCAAAAATGGCGGCCGGCGTAGCAGCCATCCTGGGGCACAGCTATCCGGCGGCCTCCCAGTTCAAGGGCGGCAAGGGAATCTTGAGCGGCGCGGCCATGGCCGCGGCCATCGACTGGCGGGTGTTCGTGATCATTTTCGCCATCTTTGTGGTCACCGTGGCGCTCACCCGGTACGTCTCCCTGGGCTCTGTGCTATCCGGCCTCGCCTTTGGCGTGTGCTTCTGCTGCTTTCACTGGGGCAATTGGGTGGTCTGCGCCTTGGCGGTGTTTGCCGCTTTGTTTGTCACCGTGCGCCACCGCGCCAACATCAGTCGCCTTCTTCACCACACCGAATCGAAGCTGAGCTTCCATCATAAAAAGGAGTAAACCATGCAGATTACCATGCTGGGAAGCGGCGCCTGGGGCACGGCGCTTGCCAACCTGCTCTGTGAAAACGGGCATCAGGTGACCCTCTGGAGCCGCTCGGCGGAAAAGGCGGCGGCCATGGAGGAGAGCCGGGTCAACCCCCGTCTTCAAGGTGTGCCCCTTCATCCATCCTTGCATGTTTCGTCCAGCCTCCAGGCGGTGGGGGAGAGTGAGATGGTGGTCTTTGCCACGCCCTCCTTTGCCATCGCTGAGACGGCGCGGCTGGTCAGGGATCTTTTGCCCCGGGACGCCATTCTCGTCTCGGTGACCAAGGGAATCGAGGCGGAGACCGGCCTTCGCATGACGGAGATTCTCCGCCGGGAGACCGGCAGAGCGGCGGTGGCACTCTCGGGACCTTCCCACGCCGAGGAGGTTTCCCGGCACCTGCCCACGGGCTGCGTGGCCGCCTGCGAGGACGGAGCGCTGGCGGAAGCGGTGCAGGATGTGTTCATGGGGGACTATTTCCGGGTCTATGCCAGCGTGGACGTGGTGGGCGTGGAGCTCAGCGCCGCCATGAAGAATGTCATCGCCCTCTGCGCTGGTGTAAGCGATGGCCTGGGGCTGGGGGATAACTCCAAGGCGCTTTTGGTGACCCGCGGCCTCACCGAGCTTGCCCGGCTGGGAATCTCGTTGGGCGGCCGGATGGAGACGTTCTCGGGTCTGGCCGGCGTGGGGGATATGATTGTCACCTGTACGTCCATGCACTCGAGAAACCGCCGCGCCGGCATCCTCATTGGCCGGGGAATCGCCGTGCAGCAGGCCATGGAGCAGGTGGGCGCCGTGGTGGAGGGCTACTACGCTGCCCGTTCGGCCTATGAATTGAGCCGCCGGACAGGGGTGGACATGCCCATCTGCCGGGAGGCCTATGCGGTGCTCTACGAGCACAAATCGCCCGAGGTAGCCGTCCAGTCCCTGATGCAGCGGGAGAAGAAGCACGAATTTGAAGATTCCGCCTGGACATAGCAAAAGCGACCCGCCGAAAGGCGGGTTGTTCCATTGTAGGAGCGGCCTAAATGGCCGCCCGAAGGCTCCCCTGTGAAGGGGAGCTGGTATGGCGAAAAGCGCCATGCCTGAGGGGTTGTCAGGTGGCGATTCTATAGAAGCCGGCGGTGATCGGTAACTCTGATCCCCTCCGTCACGTCCTTCGGACGTGCCACCTCCCCTTGTGCACCAAGGGGAGGCTTTTTGCACCGCATCCGCAGGGCGGCATGCCCTCATGCCGCCGCTCCTGCCAGGCCGCTTCGCGGCGCGGGTCGATGAGGACATCGACCCCTACAAGCGCACCCAAATTCGCACGGCACTCGTAGGGGCGGCCATTGGCCGTCCGCAAACCGCACGGCACCCGTAGGGCGGCATGCCTTCATGCCGCCGGTACCGAGGCCACAGGAAAATACGCCTCGCCGATCCGAATACCGGCCACCTGGCTCAGATCCACCAGGGAGGGGAGGGTGAATTCCTCCGTCATCCAGGAAACGGCGTCGTCGTCGCCTCGGAGGCTGCTCTGGGCGCCGTCCAGGGCGATCTCGGTGCCGTCCAGGAGCACCACAGCAGAATCATACGCCAAGTCGCAGATGGCTCCGCTCCAGGAGCGCTGGTAGGCTACCTGCGCGTCGAGTTCTGTGTAGGACGTGGCAGGCTCTTGGCCTGCGGCGCGGTCAAAAGCGCCCCAGTAGGCGTCGCCCATCTGGAACCAGGCGTCCTCACCGCCGTTGGCCTCGCACCACTGGGCGAAATCCTGAGGATTGTCCATGGTGAAGCGGACGAAGCTTGCCCCCACGGCAACCTCGGTGAGGGTAGCCGTCTCGGGAATGAATCCATTTTCCAGGGGAAGCGCCACGGGGAAGGCCACCGTCTCCGACGGCGTGATGGGCAGGGTGAAGCGGCCAAAGTGGAGGATGCTGTCCGCCTCGCTCCGGAAGAGATCCATGGAAAAACTGCTTGCCGCCTCAAAGATCGCCCCTCGGAGCTCCAAGCAGATCAGGGCGGAGCTTGTGGCGGCGTCGTAGGAGAGCTGCCGGATGCCGAAGAGATAAAACCCGTCGATTTCCGAAACGCCTCCTGCCTCCGGCTTGCCGCCGATGTCCCACTCGCCGTCCTCGCCGGCGGGAGAGACCCGGAGATAGGCGGTGACATTTTGCCCGGCGCAGATGGTGGAGACCAGCTCGATGGAGGCGCCCTCCACCTCGGTGATCCCGTCGTTTTCCAAGGGATTGTCCGTGGAAATGGCGGGAAGATCCGTGTATTCCACATATTCCGGGATGTCGCCGGCGCTGGCCAAACCGGCGTCCTGTCGCGCCTGCTCCCAAAGGGTGAAGCCCACAGCCGCCGCGGTAGCGGTCAAAATGACCGTCAGGCACGCGGCCAGCAGCATCTTGATCGGGATATGCCGCCGCCGGGGCGTCAAAGCCAGCTTTTTCATGGTGCGGGCGATGGTGGTATCGGCGTCGGGGGTGTCCACAGCGGGGAAGGGCATGAAATCGGCTGGGTATTGGTCGAGTAAATCAGTGATTTTCATAGGGAATCCTCCTTCCAGATGGCGGCCTTCAGGGCATTCCTGCCCCGCATCAGCCGGGCACGGATGGCGCCCGGCTCGAGGTGCAAGTCCTTGGCGATTTGCTCGGTGGTTTGCAAATAGTAGTAATACCGGAGAAAGATTTCGCGATTTGGTTCGCCCATCTGCTCTACGGCCTGCCGCACCATTTCCGCCTGTTCCCGGGCGAGATAGTGCTCCTCGGGGGTGTCCGGCGCGATGAGTCCCGGGATTTCATCAAGATCCATGGGCAGAATTTGCTTTTTGCGCAGGAAGCTCTTGGCCATATTGCGGGCGGTGGTACCGAGATAGGATTTGACCTTGCCGGGCTTGAGGGAATCGGCGTGGTGCCAGATGGCCACAAATACATCCGAGACCAGCTCTTCCACATCTTCCTCCCGACGGCCTTGGCCGAGAATGCCGCGGATGATGGCTGCGGCGTAGCCATTGTAGCGGCGGATCAGCTGCGCAAGCCCCTCGGGATCCCGCCTGCGCAGCAGCCTGAGCATGGTCGCTTCATCCATGTGTTCACGCTCCTTAGAAAAGGAATTAACAGCTGTCATCTTCCTAGACGCGGCCTTTCGGGGCGCTGTTATGGAAGGAAAGCAATTTTCAGGGAAATAGTACAAAATCCCCGGATGCGGTTGCATCCGGGGATTTTGTATCGACAGCCATTTAGATGGCGCGCTCGACCTTGTTGGAACGAAGGCATCTCGTACAGACGTAAACATGGCGAGGAGTACCGTCAACAATAGCTTTTACGCGCTTGACGTTGGGCTTCCAAGCTCTGTTGGAACGTCTGTGGGAGTGAGAGACTTTGATACCAAAGGTCACGCCCTTGCCGCAGATATCGCATTTTGCCACTTGCTGCACCTCCCTGCCACATAAAGATTTTAAGTTCGCGCTGGAACGCGCCTTAGTATGATAGCAGATATCCACAAAAAATGCAAGGAAAAGTTTGCGAAAGGACGAAAAATTTTTGACCCGTTGCGAAGCAGGGGAAAAGCGGGTATAATGACCGAGAGGTGAGAAACTTGGAGCATATTTACAGCGTTCCTCTCACAAAGCTGGTGGAGGAATTTCATTTAATTCAGCTCAACAAGGCCGAAGATTTCGACCGCATCGCCATCACCGTAGACGATGTGAGCCGTCCCGGCTTGCAGCTGGCGGGCTTCTTTGACCATTTTGAGCCCATGCGGCTCCAGGTTCTGGGCAATGTGGAGACCAGCTATCTCCAAAAGCTCAGCAGTGAGCAGCGCGCCATCATCTTCGACCACCTCTTCTCCTATAAAATCCCAGCCCTGGTCATCGCCCGGAACTTGGAGCCTTTGCCCGAATGTTTGGAGATGGCCAAGAAGCACGATATTACGGTTCTTCGCAGCCATGAGACCACCAGCTACATTGTCTCCAGCCTTATCACGTCCCTCAAGTCCTACCTGGCGCCCCGGATCACCCGCCACGGCGTCCTGGTGGAAATCTACGGCGAGGGCATTTTGATCTTTGGCGACAGCGGCATCGGCAAGAGCGAGGCCGCCGTGGAGCTGGTCAAGCGCGGCCACCGTCTGGTGGCGGACGACGCCGTGGAGCTCAAGCGCATCTCCTCCAACGAGCTCATCGGCGGCGCGCCGGACGTGCTGCGGCACTATATTGAGCTTCGCGGCATTGGCGTCATCAACGTGGCCAAGCTCTTCGGCATGGGCGCCGTCAAGGACAGCGCCAGCATCGACCTTATCATCAACATCGTCCCTTGGCAGGACGGCGAGATCTACGACCGCCTGGGACTGGAATCGCAGTATACCGACATTCTGGGCGTGAAGATCCCATCCATCACCGTGCCCGTCACCCCCGGCCGGAACCTGGCCGTGATTTTCGAGGTGGCTGCCATGAACAACCGCCAGAAGCGCATGGGCTACAATGCCGCCGTGGAATTCACCGAGCAGCTGAGCAAGTTCTTCCAGCAAAACGCCGAGGCACCGAAATTTTAATCAAAGCGATCCCACTGCTTTCTGCTCCGGCAGAAAGCAGTGAGACTGTCAAAAAAGCGTTGCTTTTTTGACAAAGGGGATTGCACCCCAAAAGGTTCTCGGTTTTCTTCGAAAAGCTGTCGAACCTTTTAGGGTGTAAAGTGCGATTTCCGATGCGCATGTCCCCGGAA
>DVGD01000102.1 GCA_018712905.1 Candidatus Avoscillospira stercoripullorum
CCTAGACAGAGCAGCGGGGGGTGTGTGCGGGGGGCAAAAAGCCCACCGCGCGTTCAATCAACAGGATTTTGAAACTTTCAAAAAGTTTCAAAATCCGCACAGCGGGGCGAAAATACTTTTTCGACACGCTGTGAAATCTGGGAGAGGGGGATTGCCATGTCCGTGCGCGAATTTCTCGAGCAGGAAGAGTACCGTCTTCTCGCCCCGCAGGCGCAGAAGGCCGCCGAGACAAAGGGGCGCGCCTACCAGGAGGAAGAGAGCGACGTGCGTACCTGCTACCAGCGGGACACCGACCGCATTGTCCACTCCAAGGCCTTCCGGCGGCTGATGCACAAGACCCAGGTGTTTTTGCAGCCCGAGGGCGACCACTACCGCACCCGGATGACCCACACCCTGGAGGTAAGCCGCATCGCCCGCACCATTGCCCGCGCCCTGCGCCTCAATGAGGACTTGGCCGAGGCCGCTTCCCTGGGGCACGACCTGGGGCACACGCCCTTCGGCCACGCCGGAGAGGTGGCGCTGAGCGAGGTCATGGGCATCCCCTTCCACCACAACGAGCAGTCGCTGCGGGTGGTGGATCGGCTGGAAAAGAACGGGCAGGGTCTAAACCTCACCCATGAGGTGCGCATGGCCATCCTGGGACACACCGGCCTGAGTATCCCCGAGACGCTGGAGGGGCAGATCGTCCGCGTCTCCGACCGCATCGCCTACATCAACCACGACATTGACGACGCCATCCGCGCTGGAATCCTCACCGAAGCCGATATTCCCCGGGAAATCTCCTATGTCCTGGGCGAGAGCCACCGGGAGCGAATCAACACCCTGGTCACCGACATGATTACCCACACCTCCGAGACGGGAACGCTGGGCATGCGCCCGGAGGTGAGCCAGGCCATGAATGAACTCAGGAGCTTTCTCTTCGCCCGGGTCTACAAGAATCCCGTGGCCAAGGGCGAGGAATCCAAGGCAAGGGGGATTCTGCAAGCCCTCTATACCTACTATACCAAGCACCCCGAGGCGCTACCCGCCGACTTCATCCCCCAGCTGGACTTCGACGGCATGCCCCGGGTGATCTGCGACTACATCGCCGGCATGACCGATAAGTATGCCGTACATAAATACGAAACCATCTTCATTCCGGCTGCCTGGCACGTTCGGAGCTGAAGATGGATCCCACGCGGGAAAGGAGGTCTTTTCATGGCGTTTCCCGCCTCGTTTCTGGACGAGCTCACCGCCCGCAATCCCATAGAGGACGTGGTGGGGCAGTACGTCTCCCTCACGCGCCGGGGCAGCAACCTCTTTGGCCTGTGTCCCTTCCACAGCGAAAAGACGCCCTCCTTCTCCGTGGCGCCGGACAAGGGAATTTATTACTGCTTTGGCTGCCATAAGGGCGGCGGCCCCGTGAATTTTATCATGGAAATCGAAAACCTCGACTATCCCGACGCCGTGCGGTTCCTCGCCAAGCGCGCGGGCATGGAGGTGCCCGAGGACACGGAATATCGCTCCACCTACCGAAAGCAGGAGCGTTTGAGAGCCCTCTCAAAGGAGGCCGCCCGGTTTTTCCGTGCCCAGCTCTTCTCCCCCGCCGGGAAGGAAGCCCAGCAATATCTCCTGCGCCGGGGCGTGAGCAGTCAGACCGTCGCCCGCTTCGGCCTGGGTTATGCGCCCGATGGATGGTCTTCCCTGTTGGATACCATGCAAAAATCGGGGTATACCAAGGAAGAGCTTCTGGATGCCGGATTGGTGCTCCAGAGCAAGAAGGGCGGCTACTACGACCGCTTCCGCAACCGGCTCATGTTTCCCATCATCGACGTCCGGGGCAATGTCATCGGCTTCGGCGGCCGGGTGATGGACGATTCCAAGCCCAAATACCTCAACTCCCCTGAGACCATCATCTTCAACAAGCGCAAGAATCTCTTTGCCCTCAATGTGGCCAAGAAGTCCAAGGCCGGAATGCTCATTCTCACCGAGGGGTATATGGACGCCATCGCCCTGCACCAATATGGCTTTGACTGCGCCGTGGCCTCTTTGGGCACCGCCCTCACCGAAGAGCATGCCCAGCTTCTGGCCAAATATACCCAGCAGGTGGTGCTCACCTACGACGGCGACGAGGCCGGACAAAACGCCACCCGCCGCGCCATCCCCATGCTCGAGCGCGCGGGGCTCCAGGTGAAGATCCTCCGCATGAAGGGCGCCAAGGATCCCGACGAGTTTCTCAAAAAGAACGGCGCAGACGCCTTCCGGGCGCTGCTTCAGAAGTCGGAAAACCAGGCGGAGTACCGGCTGCAAAGTCTCAAAAACAAGTATGATCTCCACGACGACGCCCAGCGCGTCAGCTTCCTCCGGGAAGCGGCGGAGCTTATCTCCACCTTTTCCACGGTAGTGGAGCGGGATGTCTACGGACGCCGCGCCGCCGAGGCCGCGGGCGTCACCCCAGAGGCCATGAAGCAGGAGGTCTCCAATGCCTACCGCCGCCGGATTGCCCGGGAGAAAAAGCGCCAGGAGCGGGTGGATCTCGACCTCAATGCCCAGCAGCAGCCCAAGGAAAAGGGCATTCACTATGATAATCTCAGATCGGCCATGGCCGAGGAACAGCTCCTTGCCCAGGTACTCAAGGATCCGGTGCTGCTGCCGGAGGTGAAGCTGCTGCCGGAGCAATTCTCCTCTCCCCTCTTGGGTCGGGCGTTTTCCCTGCTGCTCCGATGCCAGCAGGAGGGGCGGCCGGTGAGCCTTGCCTCCCTGGAGGGAGACTTTACCCCCGAGGAGATGAATCACCTCTCCTCCGTGGCCAGACGGCGAGACGCGCTGATTTCGGAGCAGGCCATTTCAGACTGCTGCAACGTGATCCGCGAGGCCTATGGCCGCAGCGTGCGCACCGGCGAGGACGCCCTGCGCGCCATGCAGCAGCAATTCCAACATAAAAAAGGATATGGAGGTTGACCAGGATGGAAAAAGCACTTCAGGCACTGGCAAAACTGGGTCTGTCGGAGGAAAACAGCAAGAAACTTGCCGAGTTACTCTCAGAAGCCAAAAAGACCGGAAAGGTCTCCTCTAAAAAGTTAATTGAAGCGCTGGACGCCGTGGATGCCAGCGAGGAGCAAACCGAGCAGTACTATGATCTTCTCGAGAACAACGGCGTGGAGATCGACGTGGGAGATGTATTGGAAATTCTCGGCCCCACGCCCTTGGACGGCGCCCCCACCGAGACGGAGCTTCAGTCCCTGGAGGACGAGCCCCTGGGCGATGCCTCCGAGCCTCTGGAGGAGGCGCTGCCCGCCGAAGGCGCCAAGCTGGATGATCCGGTGCGCATGTACCTCAAGGAGATCGGCAAGATTCCCCTGCTCTCCCCGGAGCAGGAGCTGGACATCGCTAAGCGCATGGCCGAGGGCGACGAATCCGCCCGCAAGGCCATGACCGAGGCCAACCTCCGGCTGGTGGTATCCATCGCCAAGCGGTATGTGGGGCGGGGCATGCAGCTGCTTGACCTCATCCAGGAGGGCAACCTGGGGCTCTTGAAGGCCGTGGAGAAATTTGACTACACCAAGGGCTATAAATTCTCCACCTATGCCACCTGGTGGATCCGCCAGTCCATCACCCGCGCCATTGCCGACCAGGCGCGCACCATCCGAATCCCCGTGCACATGGTGGAGACCATCAACCGCGTCATCCGCACCGCCCACTCCATGGTGCAGTCCCTGGGCAGAGAGCCCACCGCCGAGGAGATCGCCGCCGAGATGCACATGGAACTTCCCAAGGTGGAGGAAATTCTCAAGATCGCCCAGGAGCCCGTCTCGTTGGAGACGCCCATCGGCGAGGAGGAGGACAGCCACCTGGGCGACTTCATCCAGGACGAGGAGGCCTCCCAGCCCGCCGAGGCTGCCAGCTATACGCTCCTGCGGGAGCAGCTTGAGGAGGTGCTCACCACCCTCACCCCTCGGGAGGAGCAGGTGCTTCGCATGCGCTTCGGCCTCACCGACGGCAAAGCCCACACCCTCGAAGAGGTGGGCAAGGAATTCGACGTCACCCGGGAGCGGATTCGCCAGATTGAGTCCAAGGCGCTGCGCAAGCTCCGCCATCCTTCCCGCAGCAAAAAGCTCCGGGACTTTCTCAGCTGAGGGAAATTGTAAAAAATATCTTGACATTATCGAAAAAATCCGTATCATATCTACGTAACCCTTCGCCATTGGGGCGGCATCAATCGTAGGAAACTCCCTTATGGGACAGATAAACGGAGGAATATGTCATGTTTGAAAAAATCGCGAAGTATCTGGCCGATCAGCTGGACATTGCCGTGGAGGACATCAAGCCTGAGACCACTTTCGAAAGCCTTGGCATTGATTCCCTGGATACCGTCGAAATGGTGATGGATCTGGAAGAAGAGCTGGGCGTGGAGCTGGAGCTCGAAGAGAAGGTTTCCACCGTCGGCGAGCTGGTGGACTTTGTGGAGAGCAAGGTGGAGTAATTCCGCCCATCTTAACAATCGCATATTTGCTTTGTCCAGGCTCGGCCTGTGGCAAGGCTGCACTAGTCGGGGAGATAGCGGTGCCTTGTAACCTGCAATCCGCTACAGCAGGGATGAATTCCCGACGGAGGGTGCGTACTGTATCGTCTGACCCTGGTAAGCGGTGTTGAGGATTCGGTCTTGCGCAACGCGGTCCCGTGAACCATGTCAGGCGGGGAACCGAGCAGCATTAAGCGGATCGCCGCGTGTGCCGCAAGGGCGCCGTTTCTGAGCTGGCTGCCAGGGTAACGGGTGTGGTACGCATTCGATGGAGGGTGTGCAGTCTTGTCATGGGTCGAGCCTTTGTATT
>DVGD01000103.1 GCA_018712905.1 Candidatus Avoscillospira stercoripullorum
ACCAATTATTGGAGAGAGGAATGAACGACCATGCGTGAACAATTGAGAGCCTATGTCCTGCGCCTCTTTGCCCAGGCGCCGGATACCCAGCGCAACCGGGAGCTGCGGGAGGAGATCTTGCAGAACACCCTGGATCGGTTTGACGATCTTGTAGCCCAGGGGGTACCGGAGGAGAGCGCCTATACCCAGGCGGTGGGCAGCATTGGGGACGTGGAGAATCTCATCGAACCGGCGCCGAAGAAGAAGCAAACGCCCTGGGGCGCCATTGTCCTTGGCACGTTGGCAGCAGTGCTGGTGATTGCGCTGGTTCTGTTCCTGGCACTGCGCTGGGAGGCGCCCCGCCGGGAACAGGACAACTGGGTAGACAGCCTTACGGACTGGGCAGAGGACATGGGTGAAGCTGCGGCAGAATGGGGCGAGCAGATTGGCGAGGACGCGGCAGAATGGGGTGCGCAGATCGGCGAGGAGGTAAGCGGCTGGATTGACGGCTCCTATCAGCTCGTCTATGGGAACGCGGATCAATATTCCATAGGTGCTGGCGCCATTCCGGCGCAAGGCATTTCCCGGGTGGAGATCCACTGGCCGGCGGGCACCGTCACCGTGGAGCCGGGAGACGGGGATGAAATCACCCTCACAGAAACCGGCGCAGACGAGGAGAAATATGAACTCCGCTATCTGGTAGAGGGCGACCTGCTGACCATCCGCTTTGCCAAAGCGGGCACTTACCGCTCCCTGCCCAGCAAGGATCTGACGGTGATGCTTCCCGCGGCGCTGGAGGAGCTCTGGCTGGATACGGTCTCCGCCTCGGCGGAGGTAGCGGAGCTGCCCATCCAGGGAATCCATATGGAGACTGTCTCGGGCAATTGTACGGTGGCGGGGGATCCCACGGTTCTGGAATGGGAGAGCGTGTCGGGAGAACTGACCTTCACCGGCAGCGCCATGGAGATCCAGGGAGACAGCGTCTCGGGAAGCGCCGCATTCCACCTGACCGAAACGCCCAGCCGCTTTACCTGCGACACCGTTTCTGGGGAGGTCTTCCTGACCATTCCCGGTGAGCGCAGCTTTGAGGCCAAGCTGAACACCACCTCCGGCGACCTCCGCTGCGACCTGCCCACGCAGACGGTGGGGAAGAACACCCTCTCCTACGAAGCCAACGGCGACGCGGCAGCCTTCACCGTGGATACCGTCTCGGGCGATTTCATCATCCAGCAATCGTAGGGGTCGATCTCCGATCGACCCGCAGCGTGTCGAAAAAGTCTTTTCGCCACGCTGTGCGGATTTTGAAACTTTCAAAAAAGTTTCAAAATCCTGTTTGATTGAACGCGCGGTGGGCTTTTTGCCCCCCGCACACACCCCCCGCTGCTCTGTCTCGGACATCTTCAGCGAGGTTTTTTGACAGTCTCATTTGATTTAATTGTAGCATCGATGGAGAGCAATATCAAATACCTATAGAGAATATCCTGCTATGCTTGAAATCTATGCCTAATCCATGGTATTATCGTAGTATCCGGAGGTGAAGCGCCATGGAATTGCGCGTATTGCAGTATTTTTTGGCCGTAGCGCGGGAGCAGAATATCTCTGCGGCGGCACAGTCCCTGCACTTAACCCAGCCCACCCTCTCCCGGCAGCTGCGGGAGCTGGAGGAAGAGCTGGGCAAGCAGCTGATGATCCGAGGCAATCGAAAAATCACCCTTACGGAGGAAGGGATGCTGCTGCGCAAGCGGGCGGAGGAAATTCTTCTTCTGGTGGATCGGACAGAGCAGGAGCTGACGCAGCCCAGCGATACCATCAGCGGAGACATCTACATCGGTACCGGCGAGACAGAGGGCGTACGCCAGCTTCTCAAGGCCACCAAGCAGCTGCAAGCGCGCTACGGCGGCATCCGGCTGCATATCGTCAGCGGGGACGCAGGAGATGTATGCGAACGGCTGGATCAGGGATTGCTGGATTTTGGCATGCTCCTGGGAGACATCGACAAGACCAAGTACCGCTACCTGGAGCTATCCAAAAAAGATACCTGGGGAATCCTGATGCGGCGGGACAGCCCCCTGGCCGCGCTGCCGGCCATTACGCCCCGGGATCTATGGGACAAGCCCCTGATTCTCTCCCGGCAGGTGGACAACAAAAGCGGCTTATACCGCTGGCTTGGGAAGGATCCCACCGAGCTCCACACCGTTGCCACCTACAACCTCATCTATAACGCTTCGCTGATGGTAGACGAGGGGATGGGCTACGCCTTTACTCTAGATCAGCTGGTAAACACAGCCGAGACCAATCTCTGCTTCCGGCCTCTCACACCCCGATTTGAGCTGGGCATGTATCTGGTGTGGAAAAAATCGCGGATGTTTTCCAAGGCGGCGGAGGTATTTCTGGAGACGCTGCAAGGGCAGGATTCAAGTTCGCCCTGAGACACAGGCAAAAAAAGTCGAGATACTTCCCGTATCTCGACTTTTTGAATCTCCATTATTTTGTCTCCAGCTTTACGGCGCCATCCTGGGCGGTGAGGGAAATCGCGCGAATGGGCTCGAAGCAGCTGTCGATGATCTTCTCGGCGATGGGATCCTCCACGTGCTTCTGGATGGTGCGGCGGAGGTTCCGGGCGCCGTAGGTGATGGAATAGGCCTCCTTCACCAGGAAATCCACCAGGCTCTCGTCCCAGCTGAGCGCAATGCCCCGGCCATCCAGGGAGGTTTTGAGCTCGCCAAGCATGATGGCGGCGATGTCTCGGAAGTTCTCCTCGGTGAGATTGCGGAACGTGACCACCTCGTCCACCCGGTTGATGAACTCGGGGCGGAGGAACGCCTGGAGCGCCTTCATGGTCTTCTCCTTGTTCTGCTCGGAGAGGGTGCGGCCAAAGCCCACGGAGCTCTCCTTGCGGTCGGAGCCGGCGTTGGAGGTCATGATGATGATGGTGTTCTCAAAATTCACCACTCTGCCCTGGGCGTCGGTGATTCTGCCGTCGTCCAGGATCTGGAGCAGAATATTGAGTACGTCGGGATGCGCCTTCTCCAGCTCGTCAAAGAGGATGACCGAGTAGGGCTTGCGGCGGATCTTCTCGGTAAGCTGTCCAGCCTCGTCATAGCCCACATAGCCAGGGGGCGAGCCGATGAGCTTGGAGACCGAGTGTTTCTCCATATACTCCGACATATCCAGGCGGATGAGCGTCTCCACCGAGTCGAAGAGATCGTCGGCCAGGCACTTGACCAGCTCCGTCTTGCCCACGCCCGTGGGGCCGACAAAGATGAAGCTCACCGGCCGCTTCTTGGGGCTGATGCCCACCCGGCCGCGGCGGATGGCGGCAGCCACGGCGGAAATGGCCTCGTCCTGGCCGACGATCCGCTTTTTCAGCCGCGTCTCCAGCTCCCGCAGCTGGTCATACTCCTGCGCCTTGATCTTACTGGCCGGGATCTTCGTCCAAAGCTCGATGATCCGCGCCAGATTTTCCACGGTGAGGGCAGGCTTGGGTTCCTCCTCCAGCAGGGCGATCTCCTTATCCAGCTGGAGATTCCGGCTGCGGATGGCAGCCATGCGCTCATAGTCGGCCTCCTCGGCCTTCTCGGTGAGCATGGAAAGCTCCAAATCGAGATCGGCGTGCTCCTTCTTGAGCCGCATGAGCTTGCTGATATTTTTATTCTTCAAATTGACGTCCGAGCAGGCCTCGTCCAGGAGGTCAATGGCCTTGTCGGGCAGGAAGCGGTCGGTGATATAGCGCTCCGAAAGCACCACGGCCTGCCGGGCAATCTCCGGCGAGACCACCACGCCGTGGAATTCCTCATAGTAATGCGCAATTCCGCGGATGATATCCACTGCCTCCTCGATGGTAGGCTCGTTCACCGTGACGGGCTGGAAGCGCCGCTCCAAGGCCGAATCCTTTTCAATGTACTTGCGGTACTCATTGAAGGTGGTAGCGCCAATGACCTGAATCTCACCCCGGGAAAGGGCGGGCTTTAAGATATTGGCGGCATTCATGCTGCCCTCGGCATCGCCGGCGCCCACCAAGTTGTGCACCTCGTCGATGACCAAGATGATATTGCCCAGCTTCTTGATCTCCTCGATGAGTCCCTTCATGCGGCTTTCAAACTGGCCGCGGAACTGGGTGCCTGCCACCAGGGAGGTGAGATCCAGGAGGTACACCTCCTTGTCCTGGAGCTTATAGGGCACATCTCCGTTGACAATACGCTGGGCAAGTCCCTCGGCAATGGCCGTCTTGCCTACGCCGGGCTCGCCGATGAGACAGGGATTATTCTTCTGGCGGCGGTTGAGGATCTGAATCACCCGCTCCGTCTCCACCTCGCGCCCAACGACCCGGTCAAGGCCGCCGGCTCTCGCCTTCTGGGTGAGGTTGAGGCAGTAGGTATCCAGGAATTTATGCTTTTTCTGCTTGGGGCTTCGCTCGTGCTTCTCCGGCTCGCCGCCGCGGGGATTGCCAGGCGCCTCCGCCGGGGTTTCCTCCTGGCGCTCGCCGCCGAAGAGCTTGTTGAGGAAGGGGAAGGTGGCCGTCTGGCTTTCAATCTCCTCGGGATCGTCGTTTTCATCCTGGGGCTGCTCGGTGGCCATCATGGACTCCATCCCCTGGAAGGCCTCGGTCATTTCGTTGTTGATGCCGTCCAGGTCGTCCTCGGAGATGCCCATGCGCTTCATGATATCGTCCACAGGCTTGAGCCCCATCTCCTTGGCGCATTTGAGGCAAAGTCCGTCGCTGACGGTCTTCCCCGCTTCTATTTTCGTGATAAAAATCACCGCAATATTCTTCTTACATCTGGAACATAAGGTGGGATGCATGCAATAATCTCCTTCGATCAGGATTGGGCAAGGGAAGATCAGAACAAATTCGGCTGATCTTCTTGATTAGTGCCAGTATAGCACACTTTTAAGGGAAAGCAAGGGGAAAAAGTTTCAAGGGAGGTACAGTTTGCCTGCACCGCCGCCGATGAGCACCGCCGAGCCATCCTCTCGCATCAAAACCGAGGTGGCCGAGCCGATGTCCACAGTCTCGGCGTAGACATGGAGAGAACTGGTATAAATGGTGAGGGCGTCCGGCGTCAAAACCGCCAGATAATTGCCGCTGGCCGAGATGTCCAGCACCTCCTTGCCCAGGTAAAGCGAGGCGATTTCCTCACCCGAATCGTCCACGGTGATGAGACTGTTGCGGTTGCCTGCCTTATACATATTCACCACCAGGGCAAGAAATCCGTCGCCCTCCAGGCGGTAGGTCTTGAGGTAGGGCTCCTCATAGGCGTACTGCCCCACCACCGTGCCGTCGCTCTTCACAATCTGCACCGTATGTTCCCCCACGGCAATCACCGTGTCATTGTTGAGAAAGTCCAAATCGTAGATGAGCTCGTTGCCCAGGGATACGGTGTTCTGGATTTCATTGGCATCGGTGCGGAAAAAGGAGACGCTGCTCTCATAGGCGCCTCCAGTGGCACCCAGCCCCACCGCTGCAAGCATTGTACCCTTCTCGGAGATGGCGCAGACCGGGAGATACGTGGTGGAGGAAAGCCAGCGGTAGGCGAGCTCCTGGCGGCTGTTGTAGACCGTGAGCACGGACTTATAGCCGCTGGAGGAGCTGGAGTAGCAGAAGGCGCCCGAGGAGGAGAGGTCGGCGTCCAGCACCGCCTTGTCCGACGAGAGCTCCAGCAGCGACCCGCTGGTATTGGCCAACAGGAGCTTGGTACCGCCCACGTCGTAGGCCAGCATATACTTTCCCCGGGTGATGAGCTGTGGCAGCTCCAGCTGGGACTGCATGGAGAAGCGCTCGGCGCCGTTGTCCTGGTAGTAGATGAGGCCGCCCACCGAGGCCACAGCCAGGCCGCTTCCGGCGGCACCGTAGCGGTTGGAGTTGTGGGAATCAAAGGAATAGATTCCGTAGTCGCCATCGTCGCGGATGTTGAAATACTTGAACCACCGGCGCAGTGCGTCAAAGTTCAGCGACTCCTGGAACAAAATAAGTCCCACCGCCGAGCACACCGCCGCCACAATGACCACAAATACCACGATGCGGCGCACCAGGTTTTTCTTCTTCGGGTGCTCTTGCGCGTCTACCAGCTTATTCCACATGGAACGACACCTTCCCATCGTCATACCACAGTCTGGTGAGATACAGTCCGCCCGGCGGCACCGTGGGGCCTGCGGCGGTGCGGTTGCCGGATTTCAGCAGCGCGCCGATGGCGTCGGGCGCAATCTTTCCCTCGGCGGCATAGACCACCGTGCCGGCCATGGCGCGCGCCATATTATAGAGGAAGCCGTTGGCGCACACCCGCAGCCGGATGAGGTCGCCCTCCCGCTCCACTTCGTAATAATAGACCGTGCGCACCGTGGAGCGCACCGGCGTGCCCAGGGAGCGCACCGCGGCAAAGTCGTGGGTGCCCACAAACTGGCTGGCCGCCTGCTGCATGATCCCCTCGTCCAGATGGCGGGGATAGAACCAGGCACGGTTTACATAAAAAGGATCCCGGATCCGGGAGTTATAGATGAGGTACGTATACTCCTTGCGCACGCACGAGCCGATGGCGTTGAAGCTCTCGGGCACCTCTTGGGCGCCGGTGACCACGATATCCTCGGGCAAATGCGTATTGAGGGCATAGGGCAGCCGATCCACGGGAATGGTGGAGGAGGTGAAAAAGTTTGCCACATACCGCCTGGCATGGACGCCGGCGTCGGTGCGGCCGCATCCGGTAAACTTCACCGGGTGCCCCACCACCGCGGCCGCGGCCTGCTCCAGGGTTTCGGCCACGGTGACTTCATTCTTCTGCACCTGCCAGCCGTGGTAGGCGGTGCCCACATAGGTGAGAAATAGGGCGATATTGCGCATATGATTCCTCCGAGACTGACAAAAACTCGCTGAAGATATCCGGGACAGAGCAGCGGGGGATGTGTGCAGGGGGCAAAAAGCCCCCCTGCGCGTTCAATAAGGATCGGATTTTTCAACTTGGGAAAAGTTGAAAAATCCTTGGCAGCGTGGCGAAAATATCGTTTCGACACGCTGTCCTCCGTCACAGGCCAAATTGCGCCAGCACGATCACCGCCACCGCCAGCACCAGTCCCTCTGTCAGGGCTAGATAGTCCCTGGGCTGGTAGTGAAGCTCCTTAAGGCGGGTTCTGCCCTCGCCGCCGTGGTAGCAGCGGCACTCCATGGCCACGGCCAGCTCGTCGGCGCGGCGGAAGGAGCTGATAAACAGCGGCACCAGAATGGGAATGAGGGCTTTGGCGCGGCGGATGATGCTGCCGGTTTCAAAGTCGGCGCCCCGCGCCTTCTGGGCGTTGATGATCTTGTCGGTCTCTTCAATGAGGGTGGGGATGAAGCGCAGGGCGATGCACATCATCATGGATAGCTCATGCACCGGCACCTTGATCTTCTTCAAGGGGTTCAGGAGCTTCTCCAGCCCATCGGTAAGAGAGATGGGCGAGGTGGTATAGGTGAGCATAAAGGTGCCAGCCAGAAGCATGGCGATTCGCAGCACCATAAACAAGGCGTTGAAAATACCCTCCCGGGTGATGGTGAAGATCCAGAAGGACAACAGGGGCGTCCCCTGGGTATAGAAGAGGTTGAGCAGGCCGGTGAGCAAAATGATAAAGAGCAGCGGCTTCATGCTCTTCAAAATCACCTTGAGCTTGATCTTGGAGAGCGCCACCACCGCGGCCAGCGCGGCAAAGACCAAGGCGTAGGTCACCACGCCCTCGGCGCTGAAGAGCGCCACGATATAGACGATGACCAGGATGAGCTTGGTGCGGGGATCCAGCCGGTGGACAATGGTATTTCCCGGGAAAAACTGCCCCAGGGTGATGTCCTTAAGCATGGAGCTTCCCTCCCCTCAGCTTCTTCAGGGATTCAAGCGCCTGCTCCACGGTGTAAACTGAGGTATCCACGCCCACGCCCATGTCTCGCAGGCGCAAAAACACCTGGGTGATCTGGGGAATGTCCAATCCCATGGAGATGAGCTCCTTGGCGCGGGCAAAGACCTCCCGGGGGGCGCCGGTCATGGCCACCTTGCCGTGGTTCATGACGATGAGGCGGCTCACATTGGAGGCGATCTCCTCCATGCTGTGGCTGACCATGATGACCGTGGCGTTTTTGGCGGCCTGGTAGGCGCGGATGTTGGAGAGGATGCCCTCGCGCCCCACCGGGTCGAGGCCGGCGGTGGGCTCATCGAGAATTAAAACATCCGGCTCCATGGCGATGACACCGGCGATGGCCACCCGGCGCTTCTGACCGCCGGAGAGTTCAAAGGGCGACTTCTGAAGGTTTTCCTCCGGGATTCCCACGAAGCCGGCCGCCTCACGCACCCGCCGGTCGATTTCGTCCTTGGTAAGTCCCATATTTTTCGGGCCGAAGGCAATGTCCTGATAGACCGTCTCCTCAAAGAGCTGATACTCCGGGTACTGGAACACCAGTCCCACCCGGAAGCGGGTCTCCCGGGTGAATTTTTTATCGCTCCAGATGCTGCGGCCGTCCAGAAGGACATCGCCGGAGGTGGGCTTTAGAAGGCCGTTGAGATGCTGAATGAGGGTGGATTTGCCGGAACCGGTGTGGCCGATGATGCCCACAAATTCGCCCCGTGCAAAGGTGAGATTCACCTGCTGAATGGCATCGCTTTCAAAGGGCGTCCCCACCCCGTAGGTATGGGTGAGATCTCTCGTCTCTAGGATTGGCGTCAAGGTAATTCCTCCACAAATGTTAGGCAACACCGCATAATTTGGCAAGTGGATTCGGCCAAAGATTTTGGCGCAGCCGAAAGGGTCAAAAGGGCGGGAATACTGTATGTATTTCCCCCTTTTGACCCTGCACGGATGGGTCAAAAGATTGGTCGAAGGCCGCAGACACAATTGTGTGGCGTTGCCTTTGGTCAGGCCTTCGTGAGGAAATCACGAAGTGTCTGCGCACATTCCTCCACGGAAAGAGCATCCAGCGGCAGGTCGAAGCCCGCCTGGCGGAGCTCATATAAAAGCATGGTTGTCTCCGGCACCGTAAGTCCCGCCGCCCGGAGGAGCTCCACCTGGGTGAAGACCTCCTTGGGCGTGCCGTCGGTCAAAATGCCCCCGTCGGTCATGACCACCACCCGGTCGGCCAGCACGGCCTCGGGCATATGGTGGGTGATGAGCACGGCGGTGATGTGGTTTTCCCGGTTGAGGCGGCGGATGGTGGCCAGCACCTCGCGCCTGCCCTGGGGATCCAGCATGGCCGTGGGCTCGTCCAGGACGATGCACTTGGGACGCATGGCGATGACGCCGGCGATGGCGATTCGCTGCTTCTGGCCGCCGGAGAGCATATGGGGCGCGTGCTCCCGGTACTGAAACATGCCCACCAGCTTCAAGGCCTCGTCCACCCGGGTGCGGATCTCCTCGGGCGGTACGCCCAGGTTTTCCGGGGCAAAGGCCACATCCTCCTCCACCACGTTGGAGACGATCTGATTGTCGGGATTCTGAAATACCATTCCCACCTGCTGGCGGATCTTGAGCAGCAGCGCCTCGTCCCGGGTGTCCATGCCGTAGACATGGACGCTGCCCCCGGTGGGCAGGAGAATGGCGTTAAAATGCTTGGCCAGGGTGGATTTCCCGCAGCCGTTGTGCCCCAGCACCGCCACAAAGCTCCCCGCTTCAATGATGAGATCCAGCCCCTCGAACACTTGCACGGGACTGGTTTCCTCGGTGCCGGGATAGTCATAGGTCAGTTGATCGACCACAATTGCCGTCTGTTCCATAGGTTTTCCTTTCGCCTTCAGCGAAACCACCGGCCGGTGCTGCCGCAGGGCAGGTTGAGGCCGCTGGCCGTCACCGGCAGCCCCAGCTCGTCGCAGGCGATCTGGCCGCCGTATTTCTTGCCCACCAGAGTGCCCAGGAGATATCCCAGCACCGAGGGCGCCAGGCCGGTGGTATAGGAGTTGATGAGTACAAAGAGGGGATCCTCCGACAGCACCCCCACCACCAGCTCCAGGAAGGGGTACAAATCCTTTTCCAGCTTCCAGATCTCCCCCGAGGGGCCGCGGCCATAAGAGGGCGGATCCATGATGATGGCGTCGTAGCGCCTGCCGCGCTTGATCTCCCGCTCCACAAACTTGGCGCAGTCGTCCACGATCCAACGGATGGGCGCTTCCGCGAGGCCGGAGGCCTTGGCGTTTTCCCGCGCCCAGGCCACCATGCCTCTGGCTGCGTCCACGTGGCACACCGACGCGCCCGCCGCCGCCGCAGCCAAGGTGGCGCCGCCGGTATAGGCAAAGAGGTTGAGCACAGACACGTGCCGCCCGGCGCCCCGGATCTTTTCCATCTCAAAGTCCCAGTTCACGGCCTGTTCGGGGAAAATGCCCGTATGTTTAAAGTTCATGGGTTTGACCTGGAAGGTGAGGTCGCCATAGCACACCTGCCAGTGCTCCGGCAGGCGGTTTTCCGACCATTTGCCGCCGCCGGAGGCCGAGCGGGCATAGCGCCCGTCGTAGCTCTTCCAGCGCCGGTCGGTGCGGGGCGTGTTCCAAATAACCTGAGGATCGGGGCGCACCAGGGTGTACTTCCCCCACCGCTCCAGCTTTTCGCCGCCCGAGGTGTCGATGACCTCATAGTCCTTCCATTGATCTGCAATCCACATATGCTACTCCTGTTCCGTCAATCGCTGCTGTGGGTACCGAGGCCGTTGAGAAGCTCCTCCAGGTCAACACTGGTGCCCTGCTCCTCGTCCTCATTCTCTTCCTCCTCCTCTTCCTTGGGGAGGTCGTCCTCAGAGTGAATATAGCACTCCAGGTTAATGGCATCCACCACCGGGCTCACCGGCTCATAAAGTCCCACCGGCAGGGGACGGGAGGAATAGACGTAGGGCTGATCCTCCACCACAATGCCCGCCGTGGGGAAACCGCGCTCGATGTCCATGAGACCCACCTGGTAGATATAGTTTCCGGGCACCTGGGCGCAGTACTCATTGGCCACGTGATCCGACGCGCCGCAGATATCCACCAGAGCATGGACGTTGCAGCTGGCCGTAGGCACGTCCTCGAGATAGAGCTCTCCGCTGACAATGCGGTCGCCCCGGGGATCCTTGCGGCAGGCGTCGGTGGCCAGGAGGCCGCTGTCGCGGCAGTACTCCACGGTGACCACATCGGTGGGCTTTTCAAATTCGGCGCTGGGCAGAGCTTCATGGATGCCGGCCATGACCTTCTGCCACAGGCTAACAGCAGGGTTCTCGGTGGTGTCGGTGAGGACAACCTCCTCGGGATCGTCGTAGCCGCACCAGACCACCGCCGTATAGTAAGGCGTGTAGCCGGCAAACCAGCGGTCATAGTCGCTGGTGGTGGTGCCGGTCTTGCCGGCCACGGCCATGTTCTCCAGCTGGGCGCCGGTGCCGGTGCCGGTCTCGACGGTATTCTCCATCATATAGGTGGAATACCAGGCCGTCTTCTGGCTCATGGCCATCCAGGAGTCCTGGGTGTTGTCCAAGACCACTTTGCCGTTGGAATCGAGCACACGGGTATAGGTTCTTCCCTCGCGGTAGAGGCCGTTGTTGGGGAAGGTGGTATAGGCCTCGGCCATGTCCCGGACGGTGACGCCCTTGGTGAGGCCGCCCATGGCCATGGGCGCCAGGTCAATATCCGAGAGCACTGTGCCATTGGAGCTCACATACTCCGAGACCAGGCTGGTAAGTCCCATCTTGTCCCGGGCAAAATTGAAGGCCGTCTCCGCGCCCATCTCCGCCACCAGCTTCACCGCCACGGTGTTAAGGGAGAGGCGCATGGCGTCGTTGATGGAGACCAGGCCGCGATAGGTGGAGTCAGAATTCTTCGGCCAGGCCGCCGTATTGGTGAACTGATAGGGCGTATCGTCATAGACCGAGGAGGGCGTGATGAGCCCCAGCTCCATGGCGGGCGCAAAGACCGAGATGGGCTTGATGGTGGAGCCGGGGGAGAGATAGCTCTGGGTGGCGCGGTTTAAAATCAAGCTGCCCACCTTCTCCCCCACGCCGCCGGCCATGGCCACAATGTCGCCGGTCTTGTTGTCGGTGACCGCGATGGCAGACTGAAGCTGCTGGCTGCTGGCCGTCTCGGGAATGTTGGAAAGATCCTCGTAGACCTTGTCCACCTCTGCCTGCACCTCCGGGTCGATGGTGCAGTAGATCTTATAGCCGCCGGTTTGAAGCATCTTCAGGGCGATGGAGTATTCATCGCCGGTGATCTCCATGAGGTCGTTGACCACCTCGTTGATGACCTGATCTTCAAAGTAGGTGAAGTAGTTGCCGGAGCCGTCGTCCTCGCCGGAGCGGTTGCTGAGCACCAGCTCCTGCGCCACGGCCTGGTCGTACTCCGTCTTGCTGATATAGCCCTGGTCGAGCATTTCGCCCAGGATCAGCTCCTGGCGCTCCTTGTTCTCCTCGGGGTTGAGATAGGGATCATACCGGGAGGGGTTGTTGGTAATGCCAATGAGAGAGGCGCACTCGGCCAGGGAGAGATCCTCCACGTCCTTGCCGAAGTAGACCTCCGAGGCGGCCTGGACGCCGTAGCAGCCCTCGCCCAGGGGGATGATGTTGAGGTAAAATTCCAAGATTTGATCCTTCGTGTAGCGCTTTTCGTACTCCAGGGCGCGGAAAATCTCCACCAGCTTCCGGCGCACCGTCACCTCGTCTTCATGGGTACGGTTTTTGATGAGCTGCTGGGTGATGGTGGATGCGCCGTAGGTGGTCTCACCGCCGAAGAACATATTGAGACTGGCTCTGATGGTGCGCAGCCAGTCCACGCCGTCGTGCTCGTAGAACCGCTTGTCCTCAATGGCAATGCAGGCGTTTTTGAGGTTCTGAGGGATGTCCTCCAACCCCACCCAAATGCGGTTCTCACTCTCGTAGAGCTTTTTGAGCTCCTTCCACTCCCCTGTCTCGCGGTCTTGATAGTAGATCACCGAGGACTGATCCAGAGCAAAGCTCTCGATGGAGAAGTCCACCTGGTTGGAGAGGTCGTTCTTAATATACATTGCAAAGATGCAGGCGAAGATCAATAGTGCCAGGAAGCCCGTGAGCAGAAGCGTTCCGAAGATCTTTCCGATCCAGCCCCAAACCCTTCTGGCGCGGGAGCGCTCCTGGGGCTGTGCCTGCCGTTTTTGCCGTTTGGCCATAGTTACACCTCCGTGGATCGGACATTTGCTTCGTTTGCATAGATACCCATAGTATTCCCTGTATTATAGCACATCATTGCCCCAATATCCATATCCTTTTTCATCTGCATTTTTTCGCCAGCGCAGCTCCATGGCGGTTATTTTTCGAAAAATGCGCCATGCTATCTCTGGTGATTGCAATGAAAAAAAGCTGGAAAACCAGTCTCGCGGCACTCTTGTCCCTGGCGCTGCTGGCGCCGTACCTGCTCACGGAGTCCGGCGGCTTCGTGGCGCTCTACCACGAGGACACGAAAAGCTGGACCGTAACCGACACACCCCTTGACTCCCTGCCGCCCCACGACCAGGCGCTCCTGCGTCAGGGACTTCCGCTTCAGACGCAGCAGGATGTGACAAAGGCCATGGAAGATTTTTGCTCCTGAGAGGCCGTCGAAGCCGCTTTCAGCAGAAGGCACAAATTCCTCTTGATTTTCCCTCGCGATCAGGTTAAAATGAAGATAACCTAAGACATCGGAGGTTCCCATGAGCGATCAATTTGGCGACGATATCATCACCATCACCGATGAGGACGGCGTGGAATACGTGCTGGAGGTACTGTCGGTTCTAGAGGTGGACGGCAACGAATACTATGCATTGGTTCCCGCCGAGGACGACGATTCCCAGGAGGATCTGGAGGTCACCATCCTCAAGGTCACCGAGGAAAACGGCGAGGAAATCCTCTGCGCCATCGAAGATGAACAGGAGCTGGAGCACGTCTATCAGGTCATGATGGATGAGCTCTACCGCGACGACGACACAGAAGAAGAATAAATACGATAAAAGAGATTCCCTGCTTGGTGCGTGACGGGCCCACTTAAACCCACATTTTTTCTAAGGGATGCTCGACTTCTCTGCGGGATTGCAGACCTCCCGCCCCAGCTTTGACTGGCGGTGGACGCTGGGAGCAGTGAACGCAGCGAGCGGCAACCCACCTGCCTTTTTGTGCAGGTTATAATTGGGTTCGCACGGCCAAAGTGGGGAACCTTTTTTCATAGGGACGAAAATTGCCCGCCGGTGGTTCCACCGGCGGGTTTTTATGTTATGGGCTTCAGGTCCACTGCTGCGCCTCCCCTTGGTGCCCAAGGGGAGGTGGTATGCGAAGCATACCGGAGGGGATCAGAGTTCGCGATCACTGCCGGCCTGCCAGCTCCCCTTCGCAGGGGAGCCTTATGTTATCCAATCAGGTAGGCGTAGTTGTGGAGCACCGTGAGGATCATGGTCTCCACCGCCGGGTCGAGGTCATTGGGCTTGCTCAGATCCACTTCGGAGACGGCACCGCCGACACGCACAAGCACCTTCTCACCGCCCAGGGGCAGGAAGCCGGTGTTCTCGGTGGATTCCTCGAAGCCAGCCCGGTCATGGAAGAGGGTGAACTTCTCCTTGTAGGGCTTGGAATCGTAGGGGCAGAAGACCAGGCAGTTGCCGCACTCGTTGCACATCTGATCCACATGGAGAATCTGGTGCCGTCCGTCGGGCAGTGCGATGGCCACATTGGCGCGGTTGGGGCAGACATCCACACAGCACTGGCAGACCACATTGCAGCTCAGGCACCGGTCGCCCTCGCACTTACTGGAGAGGCACAGCACACCCTTGCGGGCGATGGCCTCCTCCCGGGTGGCGTGGGCAGCGTCTGGTATATATGCCTCGTGGGCTTCGCCCAGGACTGCCGCGGCAAAGGCCGTGGCATCGGCAATGCCCTCGACCACCGTGGCGGGGCCGCGGAAGCAGTCGCCGGCGGTGTAAACGCCCTCCACATTGGTCTTGAGATCGGGCAGTCCCTTGGCGTCCAGCTGGACACCTGCTGCCTCAAAGACCGCGGGATCCACCTTCTCGCCCACGGCGGAGACGACCACGTCGCAGTCGATCTCCACGGTCTCGTCGGTTTCCACCGGGCGGCGGCGGCCGGAGGCGTCGGGCTCGCCCAAGACCATTTTCTTACACAGGAGCTTGCCGTTTTCCTGCTTCACCGGCGCGGCCAGCTCCAGGAAGTTGACGCCGTCGTCCATGGCCAGCTCCAGCTCCTCGGCGTCGGCCGGCATATACTTGCGGGTGCGGCGATAGACAATGGTGGAGGACTTGGCACCGGCGCGCAGGGCTGCCCGGGCAGCGTCCATGGCGGTGTTGCCGCCGCCCACCACGGCCACGTGCCCCAGCTCCAGGCCGGAAAGTCCCTTGATGGCCTTGAGCCAGCCGATGACCGGCTGGACATTGCCGGGAATGTCGAGACGGCCGGGCTTCCAGGCGCCCACGGCCAGGAGGATATGGGTATAGCCCTGAGCCTTCAGGTCAGGCACGGAGGGTGCTTCGGTATTGAGGCGGACGTCCACGCCCAGCTTGTAGAGCATGGCGGCGTCCTTGTCCATGGCCTCGTCGGAGATGCGGAAGGCCGGGATCACCTGGCGGACGATGCCGCCTAGCTGATCCTCCTTCTCAAAGAGGGTGACGGCCACGCCCTCCCGCGCCAGGAGGTGCGCCGCGGCCATGCCGGTGGGGCCGCCGCCGACGATGGCCACCTTGATCCCAGCCTTGGGGGCGGCGGGCGCCAGGGTGGGCAGCACCGCGTCATAGCCCCGCTCGGCGGCCACCAGCTTGGTGGCGCGAATCTGCACGGAGCGCTCATAGAAGTTTCTCGTGCACTTGTCCATGCAGTGGTGGGCGCAGATGGTACCGGTGATAAAGGGCAGGGGGTTCTTCTCCAAAATCACCCGCAGAGCAGCCTCGTATTCGCCCTGACGGCAGAGCTCGATATACTCGGGGATATCCTGACCAATGGGGCAGCCGCCCTTACAGGGCGCCGTGCCGCAGTCAAAGAGAGGCACCTTCTCATAGAGCTTCCGCCGGGGCAAGGGCTTGACGGCCTTCTGGTGGAGGGGATCCCGGCGAGCTTCCAAAGAAAGCGCCGAGAGAGCCACGGTATCCACCTTTGTAAAGGGCTTGAAGGGAAGCTTCTCCAGCTTCTCGCCGATCTGCTGGAAGCGCTGATAGCCGCCGGGCTTTAGCTCCGTGGTGGCCATGGTAATGGGCCAGATATGGCAGGAGAAGATCTTGTCGATGTTAAAGAAGTCGGCGCCGCCGGAGTAGCTCAATCGCAGCTTGCCGTCAAATTCCTTGGCGATGCGGTTGGCCATCTCAATGGTCAGCGGGAAGAGGGACTTGCCCGCCATGTACATCTCCTCGGAGGGAAGCTCGTTTTGCTTCACGTCCACAGGGAAGGTGTTGGAGAGCTTGAGGCCAAACTCCAGGCCGTTCTCCTGCGCCAGCGCCAGCAGGCGGCGGAACATGGGAATGGCGTCGACATACTGGAGATCGTCGTTGAAGTGGAACTCGCCGAACTGGATATAGTCATAGCCCATGGAGTCCAGGATGGATCGGGCAGACTCATAACCCAGAATGGTGGGATTACATTTGACGAAGGTGTGAAGGTGCTTTTCCTTGATTAAGTAGGAGGCAATGGCCTCGATCTCCGAGGGCGGGCAGCCATGAAGGGTGGAGACGGTGACGGAGTTGGAGATCTGGCTGGACAGGCCGTCGATAAACTCGGCCTCGCCGGGATAGAGCCGCCGGAGGACGGCCTTGCACTCGCTGTAGATGGGAGCTTCGGAGGCGTCCATCATTTCGGTGATGAACTTGTTGACCTTCTCGCCCTTGATGCCGGCCAGGTCATAGCCCACGGACATGTTAAAGACGAAGCCGTCGGGGTCGCCCAGGCCATAGACCTTGGCCAGGATCTTTAGGGCAAACCAGGCCTTGACATACTCCTCATAGGCCTCGGGGACATAGAGCTCCGTGGACCACTCGCAGTTATAGCACTCGTCCTCGGCCAGGATGCACGGGCGGTTGACGCAGGCGGCCAGCTCCGCGCCGTCCATCTTCTGGACGGTTTTCAGCTCAAAGAATCGCGCGCCGGCAAAGTAGGCGGCGATGATGTTCTGCGCCAGCTGGGTATTGGGGCCGGCGGCGGGGCCAAAGGGCGTCTCGATATACTCCCCGCCAAAGATCGGCAGCTTCTTCTCCCCTGCAAAGTAGGGACGGTGGACGCCGAAGGCGGTGCCCTCCCGCTGAAGCTCCGTGGCCAGCCAGTTCATCAGCTGGGCAAAGGGAATGGGAATCATCCGTTCACTCATCTTGTTCTGCCTCCTTAATATTCACAGTGGTTGAGGGCGCCCCAGAGCTTCTTGGCCTCCTCGAGAATGTGGGCGTTGACGGCCTCCTCGTCGATGCCCTGGAGCTCCCGGTCGAGCATCAGGACTTTGCCGTTGCCGATGGTGGTCTGGCACTGGCGGCCGGTCATGCCGAAGATCATGTGGCCGTCGATGTTGGCATCGGAGAAGGGGGTGAAGGGCTTATAATCCATGACGATGATGTCGGCGGCGGCGCCGGCCTTGAGGACGCCCAGCTCGTCGGGGAAGTACCGCGCGCCGATCTTGGCGTTGTTTTTAAAGAGCATGTCCGTGACCTCGCACCAGGCCACGTTGGGCATGCAGGCATTGGAGCGCTGGGAGCAAAGGGCAACCTTGAGGGATTCGAGCATGTCGTTGGTATAGGCGTCGGTGCCCATGCCCAGGAGGATGCCGTTTTTATAAAGCGGCAGCACCGGGCAGATGCCCACGGCGTTGCCCATGTTGGATTCGGGGTTGTTGACCACCATGGTGTCGGTTTCCTTGATGATCTCAATCTCGGCGGTGTTCACATGGATGCAGTGGCCAAGGATGGTCTTGGGGCCGAGAATGCCGTGATCCTGGAGGCGCTGCACCGGGCGGCGGCCATAGTTTAAAAGACTGTCGTAGACATCGTTCATGCCCTCGGACACGTGGATGTGGTAGCCGGTGCGGCCATTGTTGGCTTCCACCATGCGGTCGAAGGTTTTATCCGAAATGGTGAAGAGGGCGTGGCCGCCGAACATGGCTTTGAGCATGGGGTCGTTCTCTTGTTCGCAGTAGGTGATAAAGTCGGCGTTTTCCTGGATGGCCTGGAGGCACTTCTCCTCGCCGTCCCGGTCGGAAACCTCGTAGCACAGGCAGGAGCGGATGCCAAACTCCTTGGCGGACTTGGCAATCTCAAAGAGAGAGCCGGGAATCTCGCAGTAGGAGGCGTGGTGGTCGAAGATGGTGGTGACACCCTGCTTGATGCAGTCGATGTAGAGGGCGTCGGCGGAGGCCTTGGTGCCCTTCAAGGTGAGCTTGCGGTCAATGGCCCACCAGGTGCCGTCCAGGACTTCATAAAAGTTGGTGGGGTTGTTGCCCACGATGCTGAGGCCTCTGGCCAGGGCGGAATAGATGTGGGTATGAGCGTTGATGAAGGCGGGCATGATGACGCCGCCCTTGGCGTCAATACGCTTGGCGTCAGGATATTTGGCAAGCAGGGCGGCTTCCTCCCCCACCTCGACGATTTTCGTGCCCTCGAAGGCCACGGCGCCCTTCTCAAAATAGGGCTGCAGCGGATCGCGGGTAATAAGACGGCCATTGTATAGAACTTGCATCAAAATTCCTCCTTTGATGGATCACCCGGTATGAAAAAAGTGCATCAGAGACTTTCGTATCTGATACACTCGATAAAACCGAGTGATAGTTGCAGCCCGTGTGCGAAACACTTCCTTACAGCTACCAATCTTTGATTGTAGTTTCATTGTAGCGCAATGCACAAAAAATTGCAAGGGTATCTCTCAATTTTTTTAGAGTTTTCTCGTGGGACGAAGATTCGAGTGCTCCCCTACGGATGGAGCTGCGTCCACACCAGCGCGCCATTGCGGCCACTGAGGGAGACGGCATACTGCTGCGCCGTCCCCGCGCCGTCGGTGAAGGAGAGAACATAGGTGGTCATATCCCCATAAAAAACCACGGCCGCCATCAACGGCTTTTCAAGCGTTTCCCATGTGCCAAGGGGTTCCAGCGCATCGTCGCCTAAATAGCTTGCCTGAGACAGCGTCACATCGGTGATGGGTTCCAGGGGCGTGAACAGCAGGTAAGAGGTAAACTCCGATTCCTCCGCCACAAACTCCTCATAAGCGCCGGTACCCAGGAGGGCGGGGTCGGCATAGGAAACCGTCACCGGCGGCTGAGTCTCCACCGGCTCCAGCGCCCGATCCAGGTCAATCCAGCCCAGGCCGGACTTGAGCTTGCCCCAGCGGTTTCCCTCGCTGTCGGTCTGCTCCTCCACGATGGTATAGACTCCCGGCTCGGCGATGGTGGTGACATAGCCGAAGTCATAGCCAGCGCCGCCGAATACCTGCACGTCGGTGCGGGAGAGATAGAGAAGATACGGCGGCTCGCCCGCCAGAAATGCCTCCAGGTCGCCGGTGCGCAGATCGATATACGCCGCCTCCCCGGCGGAAAAATGGGCGTACATGGGCAAATCCTCTGCATTGGGAAGCCCGCCGCCCACCGCCAGGGTGTAGCCGCCATCCACTTCGAAGATCCGAATGTAGAGCCCGGAGCCCGTCTCGGTATAAGCAAAGTCCTCCAGGTCGCCCCAGGTGAGCGCCTCGCCCTTTTCTGCCAGCGCCCGCACATCCTCCAGGGACATGATGTGCTCCGACGCAGTCCGGCTCTTTCCTTCTGCCATGTGCATGAGGTAGGCGATAAAATCTCCATCCTCGATTCGGTAATAGACGCCGTCCACCAGCATCCCGGCGTGGGTACCTTCGGTGTCAAAGACGCTTAAGGTATAGCCCTTCCCTGCCTCGTCCGTGATGGACATGGTATAAAGGGGCGTAAAGCCCTGGTAGCTGTCCATGACGCCCCCCAGGTCGAGATCTTTCAGGCGGCTTTGCAGCTCGGAAAGCTCCGCGGGACTGAGGTCGTAGCCCTGTTCCGCCGGGATGTTCCAGACCTCTGCAGCCGTAACCGTGATTTTTCCCAGGGGCGACGGCGGCGTGGTGAGGAAGCAAATGGCCGTCACCAGGCAGGCCGCCACCGCAACTACCAGAATCCAAAGGGCGCTCTTCCGGTAGGACAGCACGGCCTTGACCCGGGTTCTGACGCCCACCTCGCCAAAGGACAGCGGGCAGGCGGCAAGGTGCCCGGTGGTGCTGCATTGGAGCAGCGTCTGGGAATAGTCCGCCCGCCGGGCGGGAGAGAGCTTCCCAATCACCGCTTCGTCGCAGGCCAGCTCCAAATCCCGGCACAACAGAACGTAGGCCACCCACACCAGGGGTTGAAACCAGTAGACCGCCAGGAGCAAATACCCCAGGGGCTTCCACCAGTGATCCCGGCGGCGGAGGTGCGCCTGCTCGTGGGCGATGACCAGCTCCGCCTGATCTGCCGCCAGGTCGAAGGGCAGGAGGATTTTCGGCCGGAACAGCCCCAGCACAAAGGGCGAGGAAACTGCCTCGCTCCCGTAGAGGTTTTCCCCCAGTCGTACCGCCGTGGCGGT
>DVGD01000104.1 GCA_018712905.1 Candidatus Avoscillospira stercoripullorum
GCCACGCCGCCGTCGAGATACGGCTCGCCGTCGATCCAGATCTTCTTGCTGGTGAGAGGCAGGCTGCTGGAGGCCAGGATGCACTCGTTGAGGCTAGTGGCCGTCCCCTTCTCGAAGTAGGTGATCTTGCCGGTACGGCAGTTGGTGGCGCCCACGGCGAAGCGGGTCTTGCTCTCGCGGAAGGTCTTGAAGTCAAAGGGGATCTTCTCCATGAGGTCGAAGAACATAAACTCGTCGCCGATGGACTTGCCCGAGCGCACCAGGTTGCGGGTGCTGAAGTACCGGGGGTCGTTGCCGTATTCCAGCAGTATCTGCCGTACCCGGCCGTGGGCACGGCCGATGAAGTGATAGCCGCACATGGCTCCGGCGGAAATGCCCGCCACGGCGTCGAAATAAAAGTCATGTTCCAGCAAAACATCCAGCGCCCCGGCAGTGAAAATCCCGCGGTAGGCGCCGCCCTCCAGAAGCATCAGGGTTTTCGGCATAAAGCTCGGCTCCTTTCGCTGCGCCCAAACGGGGCGCAAAATCCATTTTCTCTATGATACCATCCACCGCCGCCAATTACAAGCCGCACCCCGGGGACTTGCGGGGGGACGGCGGGGCGGATATAATAGAGGGAAAAGGAGGGGATTGGATGGATCTCACATCGCCGGTGACGGCACTTCCCGGCATTGGCAGCGCCCGCGCCGCGGCGCTCAAGCGGCTGAACATCGAAACGGTCTACGACCTCATCACCGATTTCCCCCGCACCTATGAAGACCGCACCCGCCTGGTGCCCATCTGTGAGCTGGAGGTGGACAAGCCCGCCTGCTTTGAGGCCATGGTCATCCGCGCGCCCCGCACCAGCTACATTCGCCAGGGCTTGAACCTCACCAAGCTCGCCGTGGCCGACAGCACCGGCACCCTCAACCTGGTCTATTTTAACCAGCCCTACGCCGCCGAAGCGCTGGAGTATGGCCGGGAATACTGTTTTTACGGCACCCTCCGGGGAGACTACAGCCGTACCCAGATGCAAAATCCGCTCTTTGAGCCGGTGGAGCGGCAGGGGAGCGTCACCCGGTGCATAGTGCCCGTCTACAGCCTGGCCGCCGGGATTTCCCCTCAGATTCTGCGCCGCACCATCGGCCTGGCGCTTTCTGCCTGCCTTCCCACTCTGCCGGAGGTGCTGCCCCGATCCGTTTTGGAAAGCCAGGGGCTGATGGGGGCGCGAGAGGCCTACCAAATGATCCACAACCCGCCCTCCATGGACGCCTTGGAGGCAGCCAGACGGCGGATTGTCTTTGAGGAGTTCTTCCTCTTCACCGTGGGGCTCTTGCAGCTGCGCGCCAGCCGCCGGGCAGAGTCCACCCCACCCATGAAAAACCTCTCCCTGGCGCGGTTTTTGGCTGCCCTTCCCTTTGCGCCCACCGCCGCCCAGCGCCGCGCCGTGGAGGAGATCACCGCCGACTTTGCCCGGGGCACGGCCATGAATCGCCTCCTCCAGGGAGACGTGGGCAGCGGCAAAACCCTGGTGGCCGCGGCGGCGGCCTGCCTGGCAGTGCAAAATGGCCTCCAGGCCGCCATCATGGCGCCCACGGAGATCTTGGCCGAGCAGCACCTCACGTCCTTTGCCGCGTTTCTCGCTCCCTTAGGAATCAAACCGGCGCTTCTCACCGGCTCTCTCTCCGCCGGGGAAAAGCGCCGGATCAAGGAGGGCTTGGCGGGCGGCACCATCCCGGTGGTGGTGGGCACCCACGCATTGCTCACCGAGGATGTGGCCTTTCAAAGCCTGGGGCTGGTGGTGGCCGACGAGCAGCACCGCTTCGGCGTTGCCCAGCGGGCGGCGCTGCGCGCCAAGGGCACAAGCCCCCATCTTCTGGTCATGTCCGCCACGCCCATTCCCCGCACGCTGGCCATGATGCTCTACGGCGATTTGGACGTGTCTATTCTCGACGAGCTGCCCCCCGGGCGGCAGAAGGTGGACACCTTCCTGGTGGGCGAAGCCATGCGGGCGCGAATCAACGCCTTCATCCGCAAGCAGGCCGCGGCAGGGCACCAGGTCTACGTGGTCTGCCCGGCGGTGGAGGAGCAGGAGGGGGAGAGCGTCAAATCTGTGGAGGCCTGGGCGGATACCCTCCGGCGGACGGTCTTTCCCGATCTCCGGGTGGGTCTCATCCACGGAAGGCTCAAGGCAGCGGAAAAAGAAGCGGTGATGGCCGACTTTGCCGCCCACAAGCTGGACGTGCTGGTGGCCACCACCGTCATCGAGGTGGGCGTGGACGTGCCCAACGCCACCTTAATGGTCATTGAAAATGCCGATCGCTTCGGCCTGAGCCAGCTCCATCAGCTCCGAGGACGGGTGGGACGGGGGAAGGAGAAGAGCTACTGTGTGCTCTTCTCCTCCAATCAAAATCCCGAGACCAAGGCGCGGCTTCAAACCCTGGTTAAGAGCTCCAACGGCTTTGAGATTGCCGAGGCGGATCTTGCCCAGCGCGGCCCCGGCGACTTCTTTGGAAGCCGTCAGCACGGCCTGCCCCAGTTCAAGGCCGCCAGCCTGACACTGGACATGGCGCTTCTCAAGTCTGCCCAGGAGGCGGCGGCCGCCGCCATGGCAGACGAGCAGCTTCCCAAAGATCCGTGCTTTCCGGCGCTCCGGCTGCGGGTGCAGGCGCTGTTCCGGGGCGCCGAGGCGCCGTAGCTATTGGAGCACCACGAAGGCCGTGCTGGCATAGCCCACGATGCCCCGGTAGGAGACGGAGTACCAGTTTCCACTCACGCCGTAGACCGTGAGCTCCGCGCCGCCCGGCGCCGAGGTCAGGACCGCGGCGTTGAGATCGGGTAGATCCCGGATGTTGAGGCTGCCCCAGCTCACGGTGACGATGCCCTTTTGTACCGGCGAGGGCTCTATAAAGGGCACGCCGAAGTATTCGCACACGCCCCGCACCAGCGCCTGGGCGATGCGGTCGAGATTGTCCTCGATCCACTGGGCGTCCTCGGGGTTGTCGTGGTAGCCCAGCTCCGCCAGTACCGACGGCGCCTTGGTGCGGCGTACTTCGCCGATGAGGGTAGTGGGGCGGGGCTGCACCAGCTCAGGCAGGGGGTAGATTTTGCGGATTTCCTCGGTGAGAATTTCCGCCATGCGCAGCCCTTGGGCGCTGCTGGGGTAGTAGTAGAAATCCACCCCTCGGAACTGGCCGCTTTTTTCCGGCGGTGCGGCGTTGGAGTGGAGCGCCAGGTGGAAGTCATAGGTACCGGCGTTGGACTGGCGGATGGCAGCGGCGGCGTTTTGATCGGGGTCGTTCCTGGTAAAGCCGATGCCGCTGGCCAAAAGGTATGGCTCCATGCGGTCTGCCAGGAGGTTCATCCAGTATTCCTCGTTTTGGGTGGTGACATAGGGGTTAAATTCCTGGGTGGAGGGGCTCAAAAATAAGTATGGCATTTGCATCCCGCCTTTCTGCCACCATCCTATGCGCAAAGGTTGCTGTTTACAACGCAATCTCACCTGTGCTATGATAACCGAAGTGCCCAAGAGAGAAGGAGCGTCAACATCTATGCAGTACATCGTTCTGGATATGGAGTGGAATCAGCCCTGGCCGGGGACGTACGCAGCAAAGCGCGTGCTGCCCGTGCGCATCCGGGGAGAGATCATCCAGATCGGCGCCGTCCGGGTGACAGACCGGCAGATCGTGGGCGACGAATTCCAGGCGCTCATCAAGCCCAAGTATTATCGAAAGCTCAATAAGAAGGTGGTGAGCCTCACCGGCATCAAGGACGCCATGCTCTCAGAGCACGGCATCCCCTTTCCCGAGGCCGTGGAGCAGTTCCGGGACTGGTGCGGGGAGGACTGCGTGTTTCTCACCTGGGGCTTCGACGACATTGGCATTTTAAAGGAGAATATGGCGCTTCACAACATCGACAGCAGCTGGATCGACCGCTGGTATAACGCCCAGATGATTTTCAACGCCCAGACCGACGGCGCCACCGCCCAGAAGGCGCTGAAAACCGCCATGCAGATGGCGGGGGTGGAGGCCAGCCGTCCCGCCCACGACGCCCTGGGCGACGCCTACCACACCGCCATTCTCTGTACCCGCCTGGATCTGCCCCGGGGCATGGCGGAGTACGACAAAGCCCTCCGGGAGCACGAGAACGGCTTCCACGGCGCGGAGCTTCCCGGCTGCCTGGAGCGCCATGTGTTCCACGGCTATGAGACCAAGGAGGCGGCCATGGCCGCCCTCTCCGGCGTGGAGAACCGCTGCCCCACCTGCGGAAAGCCCATGACCGTCAGCCGCTGGGTGAGCCAGCAGGACAGGCGCTATATGACCATGGCCAATTGCGCCGAGCATGGAAACTTCCTGGTGCGAATCCGGCTGAGCAAGGAGGAGGACGGAATCCGCGTCAGCCGCTTGATCTACACCCCCGACTCCGAGGCGGCGCAGACCTATGAAAAGGCCACGGAAAAGCCCAAGCTCCGCCGCCGCCGGAAGCGCCGCTCCAGCCACGAGCGAACGGAATAGTGTATAGCGCGCTGCGAGCTGCAGCGCGCTCTTTTCATGTCTGTACCGCACCCGTAGGGCGGCATGCCCACATGCCGCCGCAAGGGCAGCTCAATCTTCAGAGGCATTCCATATGCGCACCGCACCCGTAGGGGTCGATCTCCGATCGACCCGCGTTACCCTTGCTCCATGAGATAGAGCCCCACCCGGTCACGCAGGATGGCCGCCGTCTCCTGGGCTGTTTTCTCCCCGGCGAAGAAATAGGCCGCCTCGTCGCCCATCATGGAAAGGAGCGCTTCGTCCGCCCCTGCCACCACGGTTGTCTCCTTCAGCAGCTGGCGAAACTTGTCCAGGGCATCCTCGTTTAAAACCTTGCTTCTTCCGTAAAAGTCCATGGTTTGTCCCTGGGCGCAGCGGTCAATCTCCGCTTCCAGATCTGCCGCCACCGCCGGGATGTCCCGGCAGGCGAGCGCCGCGTAGTGCTCCGTGCAGTAGGTGAGGAAGGCCTCGGTGCCTGCCGGGCAGTCGGTCTCATTGGAAATGCCGATCTCCGCCGAGATGTGGAGCAAATGCCCATAGCCCGTCTCCACCGGGAAGCCCACATAGGTCATGGGCGTCTCCTCCGTCCCCTCTGTCTGGGTCACGGCGTTGGCGACGTTGGAAATGACGGTGTGGGTGAGCAGCGCCTGCTCGTCCTGAGGCGGAATGGAGCCGTCCCCCGCCCAGGTCTTGCACCAGGTGAGATAGTCGTAAAACTCCTGATTTTCAAAGTCGCAGGTCTGGGTGCTCTCGTCCACAAACTTGCTCAGGTAGAACGGGCAGGTGAGCGCCAAGAGATTTTCCGCCGTCATCCACCGGGGCACCGCCGGGAGATCGCCGTGGGC
>DVGD01000105.1 GCA_018712905.1 Candidatus Avoscillospira stercoripullorum
GTGAGCATGGCGGCAGGGGTGAGTATGGCGCAGATTCGCGCCATGGCCGGGGGCGACTACCCGGTGATTCGCATCATGCCCAACACGCCCGTGGCCGTGGGGCAGGGCGTGGTGCTCTACGATCAGACGGACAACGTCAGCGTGGAGGCCAAGGCGCTCTTCCTAACCGCCATGGGCACGGCGGGGCTCCTGGATCCCCTGGAGGAGCGGCTCATGGACGCGGGCAGCGCCGTGGCGGGCTGTGGGCCTGCCTTTGCAGACCTCTTTTTGGAAGCCTTGGCCGACGGCGGCGTGCTCTGTGGCCTTCCCAGGGCGAAGGCACAGGCGTACGCGGCGCAGATGCTCCTGGGCGCGGCGGCGCTGGCGCTGGAGACGGAGCAGCACCCGGGGCAGCTCAAGGACGCGGTGTGCTCCCCCGGCGGCTCCACCATCGCGGGGGTGAAGACCCTGGAGCAATTTGCCTTCCGCGCGGCGGTGATCGATGCCGTGGAGGCGGCCTTTGAGAAGACCAAGGCACTGGGAAATTGACGGGCGGGGATAAACCCCGCCCCTACGAAAAGCCCGGGAGCGTGTCTGTAGGGGCGGGCTTTATGCCCGCCCGTAGGGCAGTGGCGATACCCGCCAAATTTTCATCCACCGTACCGGCGGGCAATACAGCAAAACCGGCAAGCGGATGCTTGCCGGTTCTTGGTGACCCGTACGGGAATCGAACCCATGTTACCGCCGTGAAAGGGCGGTGTCTTAACCGCTTGACCAACGGGCCGAATGGTAGCGGCAATCTGACTCGAACAGATGACACTCCGGGTATGAACCGAATGCTCTACCAACTGAGCTATGCCGCCATGTGGGTTTCCTCGTGATGGGCAAGCATTATTATACCCACTTCTTCCCCATTTGTCAAGGGAAATTTTGATTATTTTCCGCCGCGCCGGGGCATACTTCCACCGGTGATGCCATGTTTTTCTCCGAACTGATCCTCTTTTGCCTGGGCGGCGGGGGCTATGTGCTGCTGGAGCTTCTCTGGCGGGGGTTTAGCCACCCCAGCATGTTCTTCCTCGGCGGGCTGTGCTTCCGCCTTCTGGGGCTTTTCCGTCGGCACCTGCCGCCGCTGCTGGTGCCCTTCGCGGGCGCCGCGGCCATCACGGCGCTGGAGCTCGCCACCGGCCTGCTGCTAAATCGCCTCCTGGGGCTCCAGGTCTGGGACTACGCCGGGCAGCCCGGAAACCTCCTGGGGCAGATCTGCCCGGCGTATAGCCTCCTGTGGATCCCCGTCTCGGCGGCGGGGGCGGCGCTGGACTTTTTTCTCAGCCGGCGATTTCTCCCACCACGCCGCCGGGGCACAGCCCCGTGACGCGCACCATGGAAAGGGTGTTGCGGGGGATCTCCGCCGCCACATGTACCAACACATAGTTGGGCGCATGCCCCACCGCCATCTCCCCGTGCATCTCTTCAAAGAGCACGGGGTATTCTTTGCCCACCATGTCCCGCTGGTAGGCCTCCTCCAGTGCCGACGCCACGGCCAGAGCCCGGGCGGAGCGGGCTTCCTTCTCCTCATTGGTGTGCTGGCCGGGCATCTTGGCCGCGGGGGTGCCGGCGCGGCGGGAGTAGGGGAACACGTGCACCTTGGAAAAGGCGCAGGTTCTTAAAAAGTCCAGGCTCTCCTGGAACTCTTCCTCCGTCTCCCCGGGGAAGGCCACGATGAGGTCGGTGGTGACGGCGCAGCCGGGGAAGCAGCGGCGCAAAAGGGCGACGCTCTCTAAATACCGCGCCGTATCATACCGCCGGTGCATGCGCGTTAGCACCGTGTCGCTGCCGCTCTGGAGGCTCAGGTGGAACTGGGGGCAGAGATTTTGAAACCCCGCCAGGGCTTGGCAGAAGTCCTCGTCCACGGTTCTCGGCTCCAGGGAGCCCAGCCGCACCCGCACCGCCGGAGCGCTCTCACAGATGGCCGAAAGGAGCTTCCAAAGGGGCGGCTTCTCGGGAAGATCCCGCCCCCAGGAGGAGATCTCAATGCCCGTGACCACCATCTCCCGGTAGCCTGCCTGGGCGACCTCCCTGGCCTGGGCAACAGCCGCCTCCAGGGGCAGCGAACGCACGGGGCCGCGGGCATAGGGGATGATGCAGTAGGTGCAGAAGTTGCTGCATCCGTCCTGCACCTTGAGCATGGCGCGGGTGCGTTCGGCCATGCCCCCCGCCGGGAGCACCTCGAAGGTGCGGCGGCGGAGGGCGTCGTCCACGGCATAGGAGCGCCGCTTTTCTAAGACCGCGGCCTCCACCGCGTCGAGAAAGGCCACGCGCCCGCCGGTGCCGGCCACCACGTCCACGTCCAGCGCCGCTACGGCCTCCGGCTCCACCTGGGCGTAGCAGCCGCACACCGCCACCACCGCCGCCGGATTCTGCCGCCGGACGCGGCGGATCATGTTCCGGGACTTCTTGTCCGACACCGCCGTGACGGTGCAGGTGTTGATGATGTAGGCGTCGCAGGGCTCGTCCCAGCTGCGCTCAACGTGGCCGCGCTGGGTGAGAATTTGCTCCATAGCCTGGGTCTCATATTGGTTTACCTTACAGCCCAGGGTATAGATGGAAAAATGAATCATAGAATCACCAAAATATTAATAGAGTATTAAAAATATTTGTACAAAATTCGCAGAGACAGCGGCTTGAAACTTCTGTATAATAAAAAACAATTTCAACTTCTACCACACTACCGTGATTATAGCGCAAAAGACCCCGCTTGTACAGGAAAAGGAGGCCGCGCCATGTGCGAATGCGTTGTAAAATTCTCCGACCCCATAGAAATCCGCGATTTTGTCACGCTGGCGACCCGTCAGGCCTTCCCCATCCGGGTGGAGCACGGCGGCCTCACCACCTCGGCCACGTCCATTATGAGCCTCTTCTGCATGGGGCTCAACCGCCCGCTGCGCGTCTTCAGCACGGCGTCGGGGGACGACGCCGCCCGGTTTTTGGAGGCGCTGGCGCCATACCTGGTGGCCGGATAATGGACATACTTTGCCCTTCCTTCTCATACCTTGTAGCAGGATGAGAGGAAGGGTGATTTTTTATGTTCCGAAAACTGATGGCGGCGCTCCTCTCGGCGGCTGTGGCAGTGTCCCTGGTACTGCCGGCGCAGGGGGCGGCGCTGGAGATCGCGGCACCGTCGGCGGTGCTCATGGACGCGGCCACCGGCACGGTGCTCTATGAAAAGAACGCCCATGAGCCATTGGCGCCGGCGTCGGTGACCAAGATTATGACGCTTCTTTTGGTGATGGAGGCGCTGGACTCCGGCCGCATCTCCTGGGACGACACGGTGACGGCCTCGGAGGCGGCGGCGGCCAAGGGCGGCAGCCAGGTCTACTTAGAGCCGGGGGAGCAGATGAGCATGGAGGAGATGATCAAGTCCGTGGCGGTGGTGTCGGCCAACGACTGCGCCACGGCCTTGGCCGAGCACGTGGCGGGCTCCGAGTCGGCCTTTGTGGAGATGATGAACAACCGCGCCGCAGAGCTGGGCATGGCGGACACCCACTTTGTGAACTGTACCGGCCTGGACGATGAGCCGAATGCCGCCGAGCACCTCACCACGGCCTATGACATTGCCCTCATGTCCCGGGAGCTATTAAAGCACGACCGGATCCGGGAATTCACCACCATCTGGATGGATACGGTGCGAAATGGGGAGTTCGGCCTGAGCAACACCAATAAGCTGGTGCGGTTTTACCAGGGCACCACGGGGCTCAAGACGGGGTATACCTCCTCGGCGGGGCACTGCCTGTCGGCCTCGGCGGAGCGGGACGGGCTGGAGCTCATCGCGGTGGTGCTCCACTGCTCGACCTCCGGGGAGCGGTTTCAGTCGGCCAAGCAGCTACTGGACTTCGGCTTCGCGGGCTATACCCTGGTAACCCCCGACGAGACTACGGAGATCCCGGCGGTGCCGGTTTTGCTTGGCGAGGTGGACGCCATCACGCCGGTGCTCTCCGAGGCGTCGCCGGTGCTGGTGGAGAAGGGGCAGGCGGGGAAGATCACCACCCGGGTGGAGGTGGCCGAGCAGGTGCGCGCGCCGGTGGAGGCGGGGCAGCGCCTGGGGACGCTGACCATCCAGAGTGACGGCTCACCCCTGGCGGCAGTGCCGTTGGTGGCGCCGGAGGCGGTGGCGCGCAAGAGCTGGTGGGACGTGACCAAGGAGCTTTTGGGGCAGATGGCCTTTGGCGCGTAGGCCGAAAAAACGCACCGCACCCGTAGGGGCGGCTATCAGCCGCCCGCGGGTCGATGAGGACATCGACCCCTACAGGGTGCACCGAAAAAACGCACCGCACCTGTAGGGGCGGATTAAATATCCGCCCGTCGGCCATAGGCCGCTTGCGCGGCACGGGTCGATGGGGACATCGACCCCTACAGGGTGCACCGAAAAAACGCACCGCACCCGTAGGGGCGGATTAAATATCCGCCCGTGGCAATTGCGGTTTCGCAGGTGCCTGCCCGGGCGCATATACAATGCGCCCCTACACCACGGCCGGAGGTACACCGCACCCGTAAATCGCGGGGAAAAATTTCCCAAAGCTGTATAACCCTTCCCGGGGCTGGAAATACTAGCCTCGGAGGTGCTAAACATGCAAAATAACGAATCGAGAAAAGAGCCGAACGGCCTTCACAAGTTCATCCGGGAGAAGGGCTATTACATCCTTCTCACCGTGTGCGTGCTGGCCATCGGCGTGTCGGGGTATTTCTTCGTATCCGGGGCAATCCGGCAGAATCAGGCGGCACAGGAGACGCTCTCGGTGCCGGTGAAGGCGCAGGATCCCGAGGATGTGAAGAAGCCCGCCTCGTCCGCCACCGGCAAGACCCAGACCGAGGATGCGCCCAAGACCACCGAGGAGGAGACCCCTGCGCCCACGCAGACCGCCCCCACCCAGGCCACGCCCGAGGTGACGGTGATGCCGGTGTCCGGTGATGTCATCGGCGCGTACGCCATGGATCGCCTCACCTATAACGCCACCACCCAGGACTGGCGGGTGCACAACGGCGTGGACTTGGCCGCATCGGAGGGCGAGGACGTCCTGGCCGCGAGAAACGGCACGGTGACGGCGGTGTATGAGGACGAATCCTACGGCGTCACCGTGGTGGTGCAGCACGACGACGGCTACACCAGCCACTACGCAAACCTTGCCGAGACGCCCGCCGTGGCGGCGGGACAGTTCGTCACCGCCGGGCAGGTTTTGGGAACTGTGGGCGCCACCGCCCTCTTGGAGGTGGGCGCCGCGCCCCATGTGCACTTTGCAGTGTTCCTGGACGGCGCACCGGTGGATCCCATGGAATTTTTGGCGTAACAAATACCGCCCCTGCGGGTGCAGCCTTCGGGCGCGCCTGTGGGGGCGGCAGCGATTCCCGCAGGCTTCCGAAAACACACCGCGGCACGGGCGGGGATAAACCCCGCCCCTACGACAAAACTGGGAGCGTGTCTGTAGGGGCGATTCCACAAGTCTTCCGCCGAACACACCCATCGCATTACCATTTGTTAATTCTTTCAAAAAAACGCGCCATAGGGTGACAACGGCGGAAACTCCAGCTATAATAGAGAGATAAACCATGGAAGAAGGAGAGCACCATGGAAAAGCTCTATTTTTCGGATGAAATTGCGCGCAAACTGGCGCTCATGCACCAGAGCGGTCTGGTGATGCTGGAGGCGCCGGCGGGCTATGGCAAGACCACCGCCGTGCGCTGGGCGCTCAAGGAGACGCCGGTGGAGGCGCTCCACTGGTTTACGGCGGTGAGTTTCCTCCAGGACGCCGGGCTGGACTGGCTCATTCGGCAGATTGGCCAGCTGGATCCGGCGGCGGGGACGGCGCTCCGGCAGCTGGGGTTTCTCAACCGCAGCAACGTGAGCACCGCGGCGGACATCCTGATGAACCTCCGGGTGGAGGAGGCGTGCTATCTCATCTTTGACAATTTCCAGCTCATCGGCGACAACTGGCCGGCGGCGCTTCTCCAGGCGCTGGCCGACCGGCGTCCCGACGGGCTGCATGTGATCCTCATTTCCCAGAACTTCGGAAAGCTCCGCACGGTGTTTGAAAACGCCAGCGGCGTGTGCGCCTTCACCGCCCGGGACTTTCTTCTCACCCGGCGGGACATCGCGGCCTACGGCCGCCAGCTGGGGCTGGAGCTCACCCGCCAGCAGCAGGAGACCATCTATGCCCACACCGAGGGCTGGGCGGCGGCGGTGTCGCTGTATCTCAATCATCTCCTGGAAAACGGCGGGACGCTGACCCAGGCCTGGGACATGGACGCGCTGCTGCGGGAATTCTTCTGGGCGAAGCTCACGCGGCAGGAGCAGGAAATCCTCCTGCGCCTTTCGGTGTTCGACCTCGTCGGCGGCGAGACGCTCCAGGCGGTGCTGGGGGAGCAGGCGGCGGCAGGGGAGAGCCTCCTGGCGCGATGCCCCCTGATGCACCACGACCAGGGCAACTGCTATCCCCACGAGCTGCTGCGCCACTTTTTGGAGCGGCAGCTGGACGCGGGGGCGCCGGAATTCCGCGCGGCGGTCTACGACACGGCGGGAGAGGTCTACCACCGGGCGGGGCGGGAGAAGGAGGCGGTATCCTGCTTCTTCCAGGCCGGCAGCGACGATAAGCTCCTCTCCTGCGACCTCACGGGGCTCCTGGGCGAGCAGTTTCACGGCTGGAGCCTCCAGGGGCTGGCCACGGCGGTGCTCGCCCGGTGCCCCGACGAAGTGCTCTCCCGCCATCCATTATCTCTTCTGCGGCTTTGCCTGGCGCTCTTCGCCGGGGCGGATTTCCACGGCTTTTCCCGCCAGATGCCCAGAAGCCGCGCCATTTTAGAGAAGAATGGCGACGGGCACATGCTGGGCGAGTGGCACATGGTGGCGGCCTTCCTGGCCTTTCCCGACCTCAAGGGCATGCGGGAATCCTTCCTGGAGGCGGAGAAGCACCTCCAGGGGCGCTCGCAGCTCTTCGTCCCCCGGGAGCCGTTCCTCTTCGGCACCACGTCCATGTGGTATCTCTTCTACCGCACGCCGGGGAAGATGCTCGAAACAGCCGACGACCTCAGGGACATGCTGGAGGTCTACAACCGCCTCACCGGCGGCCACGGCGCCGGCGCCTGCGAGCTCTACCTGGGGGAGGCGTACAGCGTCCAGGGGAAATTCGACGAGTCGGACATCTACGCCCACAAGGCCGCCATGCTCTCTGAACAGGCGCAAAACGCCACGGTGACCTACGGCGCGGCGCTGCTTTTAGGGATCAACGCCATCTACCAGTCGGACATGATCGCTTTGCAGCGGGCCATTGAGTACCTGGAGAATAAGGCCTTGGCCTACCCCTTCCTCCAGCACACGGCCATCAACACCCTCATGGCCGAGACGGTGCGCGGGTACCTCCTGGGTCTCATGATGGAGCCGGATCGCTCAGCCGGGTGGGCGCGGGGCGACGCGGACATGCTGGGCGACCTCACCTTCACCAACTTCATGGCCAAGACCAACCGGATCACGGATCTCATCTTACATAAGGCCTACAAGCGCGCCATTGCCAGCGTGGAGGCTTCCCTGCAGCTGGATCCCCGGCTCGTTTCCCTGTCCACGCGGAACTTCATGTGCGTGGGACTGGCGCTGTGCTATCTGGCCATCGGCCAGCCCATGCGGGCGGCGGATTGGCTGGATCAGTCCCTGACCATCGCCGAGCAGGATCAGAACTATACGTTTTTGGCCTGCTTCCGGCAGTATCTTTCGGTGCTCTTCCTGCTGCCGTCCATCAAGAAGAAGCACGAGAAGGCCATCCGGGAGATCAAGGCCTTGAAGATCCAGTATACCAAGGCCGAGGAGAGCCGGATTTTCGCCATGCTGGAGAAGCACCCCGAGGAGATGGACGAGCTCACCGATCGGGAGCGGGAGGTGGCGGCGCTGGCGGCGGCGGGACTGCGCAACAAGGAGATCGCCCAGAAGCTGTGCATCTCCGAGGAGACGGTGAAGAGCCACATCCGCAGCATTTTCGCCAAGACCAACATCAACCGCCGGAGCCACCTGGTGGGACTGCTGAAATAACCCGCCGCACCCGCAGGGCGGCTATCAGCCGCCCGCAAAGGCTCCCCTTGAGGGGAGCTGGCGCGAAGCGCCTGTGAGGTGTGCCCGCAGTGCGTTGTGGGGAAGCCTTGCGGGAATCGCCACTGCCCTACGGGCGGATATAAAATCCGCCCCTATAGCCACACTTCCAGGTTTTTCGTAGGGGCGGCTATCAGCCGCCCGCGGGTCGATCGGACATCGACCCCTACAGATGAAATATCCAAAATAATCCATGGCAAAGATCCCACGTTTGGGGGATGTGCACAGCCGGGGATCCATGTTAAGATATAACATGGATCCCTGGCGAGACTGTCAAAAAACCTCGCAGAAGATGTCCGGGACAGAGCAGCGGGGGGTGTGTGCGGGGGGCAAAAAGCCCACCGCGCGTTCCATCAAACAGGATTTTGAAACTTTTTGAAAGTTTCAAAATCCGCACAGCGGGGCGAAAATACTTTTTCGACACGCTGCCCTGGCTTTTTTTGCCCGGAATCACAAAAGATGGCGCCGCCTTTGCCGATTGCGCGCAGGCGGCGCGGCACACCACGCAATCAAGAGGAGGAAAACTATGAGAAAACGCATCATCAGCCTGTTTTTGGCGGTTGTTTTGGTGTTCTCTGTGATTCCCGTGTCGGCATTGGCCGCCGTGCGGGATTTGCTGGGAAACGACCCTGCCGTCAACCAGGCCATTCTCAACGAGCTGGACGCCCTCACCGGCGGCAGCGGCGCCGAGGCCGCGGCCGTGCTGGAGCAGTACGGCCTGCTGGACGAAAACGGCCAGCTCAACGTGGATGAAACCATCAACCTGAATGGCGAAGCCATGACCCTCGACGAGGTCATGGCGCTCTTGGCCGATCCGTCCACCGACCTCACCGAGGTGGGCTATGTGGACGGCACGCCCATTGCCCTGGGCGATCTCAAGACCATCGTGGAGATCGAGCAGGAGCTCCAGCGAATCCAGGAGACCTACTTCTCCGACCGCACCTTCTCCGGCGAAGCGGTGGAGAATCTCAACAGCCTCCTCGATCAGATGGAGACCAGCGGCATCTCCCTCCAGAGCGAGGGCGCCAGCGGCGCGGAAGCGCTGCCGGTATTTGACGAAGCCGTCACCGGTCCGAGTTCCGGCTATTATTGGAAGGCCTCCAACGCCGGGCTGGAAGTAGGCGACAGCCTGCGCGTTTACGTCAAGGCGGTGATGCCGGAAGCCATGCGAAAGCTCTGTCCCGATGAGAAGGAAGCTTACATTGTCGTGCAGTTCCTCTCCAACCTGGAAGAAGAATCCAACTACATCCTGGAAACGGCCTTTGTGAAAGTGAACGGCGAGGCGAGCCTGCTCGCTTTCACGGCGGATAAGCCGCTCGACGAGGTTTATCTCCGGGTATCCTACAACGTCAACCCTGTGCTTCCCAGCGATGCGGATTGGTCTGCGCTCTCCGGTTACTCCTTCGGCACGCTTTGGAGCGGCGTATCCTTCTACGGCGCCGAGGGATTTGCGTTTGAAGATCCCAGCGGTAAAAAGTCCGACACCTTCAACTGCTTCCTGGATTATTCCTTTGACGCCCCCGCGTTCAAAACCACCTGGCAGGACGTGTTCCACGAGTTCGGAAACGAAGGTCCCACGGGAAAGGTTACGATCCCCATGTATATCGACGAGGAAAGCAAAGCGCAAATGGAGAAAACCATTGCCTATCTGAACGCATGCAAGGATGTCCCGGCGGGAAGCGTTATCCAGGCCAGCACGCGCTTCGCGCAGGCAAATGACCAGGGGATCAATCTCATGTGCTCGCTTTCGATGTTCCAACAAGCCAACCAAAGTTCCTTCACCGTGCTGACCGATCACAGCAGTACAGGCTTCCCCATCAATCTCCCCTCAAGCTCGGAAACGGATCCGGATTCGACCACCATCACATTTGATTTTACAAGCAAGCAGATTCCCACCTCGTTCGACATCCCATACTGCAACTCGACCATCGGCACGACCATTCAAAACGATGTGAAAAACACCTGGTGGTATACCATGGCCTACTGGTCTGAGTACGAGCTGCTCAACGACAACGACAACCCCACCCTCACCGTCAGCGCGCCGGCGGGCGAGTACCAGAGCGGCGATTTGATCCCCATTCAAATTACCGCGGATGAGTATATCCAGCGGAACGATAACGCCGCCATCACCATCAACGGCGAATCCTATCTCCTTAGCGACCTGCATGCAAGCTCCAGCGGCAAATTCTTGAGCCTGCTCTACGAGGTGCAGCCATTCGACACCCAGTCGCTGATCATCTCCCTCTCCAGCGACTGCGGGATTACCGACATCTTTGGGAACCCGGTAAACGAGGTCAACGGCGTTACCCTGCGCGACATCACCCTGGTTGCCCCGCTGGTGAAGAACGCCCCCACCGGCCTCACGGCCAGTGCGTTCGACGATTCCGGCATCACCTTTACGGTGACCGCCGACGACGACTATGCCGAGATCATCGCCAACTATGACGACGGCAAAACCACACCCTTCCAGGTTGTGGTCAACGACGGCAGCAAAACCCACACCCTCCCCGTCGCCATCACCGAGGATGGTACGTTCGTCACCGCCCCCCTGACCATCGCGCGCAAGCAGGAGGATGCCACCTACCTTGCGACCCTCCAGGTCAACGAGGGCAGCAAGGAGGAACCCGACTGGGTGGACATTCCCTGGATCACTGCCGCCTTCACGGTGCCGGCCTATGTGAACGTCGATTCTGTCGAGGTGACGGCGGACAAGGCGGATGTCACAGAGCTCTCCCTGGGCGACGCCTACCGCCCCGTGCTCACCGCCACAGTCAATGGTGAAAACGGCCAGACGCCCACGGATGCTGGCGGTACATGGTCGAGCAGCAATGAAGCCATCGCCACCCTCACCGAAAATGCCGACGGCACCGCCACCGTGGTGCTCACCGGAGAGAAGCTCGGCGAGGTGACGTTTACATTCACCGCCGACAACGGCACTGAGGAGGAAGGGGACGACAAGGAAGCTTCTATCCAATATACTGTCACCGCCGGCGATTCCCTGGCGCTGGTGATCCCCACCACCTCCGCCACCATTGTGACGCGGAAAGAGGCGGCGGCCACGGTGCTCTGGAGCTCCAACGCCAGCCAGTTTGCCCCGGACAAGGACTTTACCTACACCATCCAGGTCTATGAAGGCAATTTCCAAACCGAGGCCGTCCTGGATCCGGACAAGTTAGTCAAGACCTATGAGGCCGGCAAGGACAAGAACAGTGTGACCATTGAAGCGGGCGTGCTTACGCAACTCTCCCAGGGCAGCGACCCGGCCTACACCGTGCTGGTCTCCATGCCCCATCCCAACGCCAGCAGCAACGACATTAAGCTCACGGCCATGGCCTGGATTGTGGTGCAGCCCGTGCCTGCCAAGGCCGTCCTCACCCGGCCGGAGAATACCTATCTCCTCGATAATGAGGGCTCCATCAACATCGGCTGGGCAGTGGAAAACCGCGACACTGAGGCCACCGGCCAGAA
>DVGD01000106.1 GCA_018712905.1 Candidatus Avoscillospira stercoripullorum
GAGGAAAATGCAAAACATGGCTAAGGTATTGGTAATTGGCTGCGGCGGTGTCGCCCGGGTGGCCATCGTCAAGTGCTGCCAGAACAGCGAGGTCTTCACCGATCTGATGATCGCCAGCCGCACGGTCTCCAAGTGCGATGCCCTCAAGGAGGAACTCCAGGGCAAGTTCAAAACCAACATTACGACAGCCCAGGTGGACGCCGACAATGTGGAGGAACTCACCGCCCTCATCAAAAGCTACGCTCCTGACGTGGTGCTCAACGTGGCGCTTCCGTACCAGGATCTCACGATTATGGAGGCCTGCCTGGCCGCCGGCGTCGACTACGTGGACACCGCCAACTACGAGCCCGAGGACACCGATGACCCGGCCTGGCGCGCAGTCTATGAAAAGCGCTGCAAGGACTTGGGCTTCAGCGCCTACTTTGACTACTCCTGGCAGTGGGCATACAAGGAAAAGTTTGAGAAGGCTGGCCTCACGGCGCTCCTCGGCACCGGCTTTGACCCCGGCGTCACCAGCGTCTTCTCGGCCTACGCCCTGAAGCACTACTTTGACGAGATCGACACCATCGACATTCTCGACTGCAACGGCGGCGACCACGGCTACCCCTTCGCCACCAACTTCAACCCCGAGATCAACCTCCGGGAGGTCAGCGCTCCCGGCAGCTACTGGGAGAACGGCCACTGGGTGGAGATTCCCGCCATGTCGATCCGGCGGGAATATGACTTCCCCCAGGTGGGCAAAAAGGACATGTACCTCCTCCACCACGAGGAGATCGAGTCCCTGGCCAAGAACATCCCCGGCGTCAAGCGCATTCGCTTCTTTATGACCTTCGGCCAGAGCTACCTCACCCATATGAAGTGTCTGGAGAACGTGGGCATGCTCTCCACCACGCCCATCGAGTTCCAGGGGCAGCAGATTGTGCCCATCCAGTTCTTGAAAGCGCTCCTGCCCGACCCGGCCAGCCTGGGTCCGCGCACCGTGGGCAAGACCAACATCGGTTGCATCTTCACCGGGAAAAAGGACGGCAAGGAGAAGACCCTCTATATCTATAACGTCTGCGACCATCAGGCATGCTATAAGGAACTGGGCAGCCAGGCCATCAGCTATACCACCGGTGTGCCCGCCATGATCGGCACCATGATGGTGGCCAAGGGGCTGTGGAAGAAGCCCGGCGTCTTCACCGTGGAGGAGTTTGACCCCGATCCCTATATGGAAGCGCTCAATCAGTGGGGTCTTCCCTGGGTGGTGGACGAGCACCCGGCGCTGGTGGAGTGATGGATCTATTCACCATTCCCACCCCCAGCTATGTCATCGATCGGGCAAAGCTGGAGGAGAATTGCCGCATTCTCGCCGGGGTCATGGAGCGTACCGGCTGCAAGATCCTCCTGGCACAGAAGGCCTTTTCCGCCTTCTCCCAGTATCCCCTCATTGGAAGGTACCTCTCCGGTACCACTGCCAGCGGCCTCTTCGAGGCGCGGCTGGGGCGGGAGGAGATGGGAAAGGAAAACCACGTGTTTTCCCCCGCCTATCGGGACGGGGAGTTTGATGAAATCGTCTCCTTGTGCGACCATATCGTCTTTAATTCCGTGTCCCAGCTGCGGAAGTTCAAACCCCGGTGTAAGGATCGCAGCGTGGGTCTTCGGATCAATCCTCAGTGCTCTACCCAGGAGCACGCCATTTACGATCCGTGTGCCCCGGGCTCCCGCCTGGGCGCCACCCGGGATCAGATTGACGAATCTGACTTTGCCCTGGTGGACGGCCTCCACTTCCACACCCTCTGCGAGCAGAATGCCGACGCCCTCTCCAAGACTTTAGAGGCCGTGGAGGCGCAGTTTGGCGATGTCCTGCCCGAGATGAAGTGGCTCAACTTCGGCGGCGGCCACCACATCACCCGCCCGGACTTCGATCTGGATCTTCTGGAATCCTGCATTCGCCATGTCCAGCGGCGCTACGGTGTGGAGGTCTACCTGGAGCCTGGTGAGGCCGTGGCACTCAACGCCGGGTACCTGGTCACCGAGGTCTTGGAGCGGGTGGAAAACGGCGGCGTCACCACCCTCATTCTCGACGCCAGCGCCGCCTGCCACATGCCCGACGTCCTGGAGATGCCCTACCGCCCGCCCCTGCGAAATAGCGGCCAGCCCGGCGAGAAGGCACACACCTATCGCCTTGGAAGCTACACCTGCCTGGCCGGGGACATCATCGGGGACTATTCCTTCGATACCCCGGTGGAGATCGGCGACAAGCTGGTCTTCGAGGACATGGCCATCTACTCCATGGTCAAGAACAACACCTTCAACGGTATCCCCCTGCCCAGTATCTACGAGATGGCAGGGGACGGGTCGTGCCGCCTCATCAAGGCATTTGGCTATTCTGATTTTAAGGAGCGGCTTTCCTGATGGATTTCTTTATGCCCGCAGAGTATGCCCCTCATGAGGGGACGCTGATGATCTGGCCGGTGCGTCCCGGCTCCTGGCCGTATGGCGGCAAGGCCGCCAAGGGAGCCTTCTGCCGGATCATGGAGGCGCTTTTGCCCCATGAAACCGTCTGGCTTTTGGCCGACCGGGCGCACCTTGCCGAGGCCAAAGCCCAGGCGCCCCAGGGCGTGGAGGTTTTGGAGCTGGAAACCGATGACGCCTGGGCGCGGGACACGGGTCCCACCTTTTTGATCGACGGAAAGGGCGGCCGCCTGGGCGTGGACTGGCAGTTCAACGCCTGGGGCGGGGCGGTGGACGGCCTCTACGCCCACTGGGAAAAGGACGACGCCGTGGCGCCGCAGTTTTGCCGGTATCTGGGCGACCCGGTGCTGGACGCCCACCCCTT
>DVGD01000107.1 GCA_018712905.1 Candidatus Avoscillospira stercoripullorum
AAAACCCGCAGAAGACTGATGAGACAGAGCAGCGGGGGGTGTGTGCGGGGGGCAAAAAGCCCACCGCGCGTTCAATCAACAGGATTTTGAAACTTTTTGAAAGTTTCAAAATCCGCACAGCGTGGCGAAAAGACTTTTTCGACACGCTGAGGGGTCGATCTCCGATCGACCCGCGCCGCGAAGCGGCCACAAACGAAAAAAGGATGCAGCCGCAGCTGCATCCTTTTTTCGTTGCTTCCATCAATAACCGGGCTTGCCCAGCAGGTGGAACATGTTCTTCTTGTAGGCCTCCACGCCGGGCTGGTTGAAGGGGTTGACCCCGGACATATAGCCCGAGACGCCGCAGGCAAACTCGAAGAAGTAGATGAGGCGACCCACTTCCTCGGCGGAAATCTTGGGCAGGTGCACCACGGACACCGGCACGCCGCCGTCGATGTGGGCAGCGCGGGTGGCCTCCATGGCCTTGGTGTTCACGTAGCTCATCTCCCGGCCAGCCAGGTAGTTGAGACCGTCCAGGTTGGCCTCGTCGCTGGGCACCACCACGGAGGAGGCAACCTCGTCGAAGAAGACCACGGTCTCCTGGAGGATGCGCTCGCCGTCCTGGATGTACTGACCCATGGAGTGGAGGTCGGCGGTGAGATCCACGCTGGCGGGGAAGATGCCCTTGCCGTCCTTGCCCTCGGACTCGCCGTAGAGCTGCTTCCACCACTCGGCCATAAACCGGAAGGCGGGCTCATAGGCGGCCAGCACTTCCACCTTCTTGCCCTGGGCGTAAAGCGCCTGGCGCTGGGCGGCGTACTGGGCGGCCACAGAGTCGGCGCCCTGGCTCATGCAGTCTTCGCGCTCCTTGGCGGCGCCGGCCATGAGGGCTTCGATGTCGATGCCGGCGGCGGCGATGGGCAGAAGACCCACGGCAGTGAGGACGCTGTAGCGGCCGCCCACGTCGTCGGGCACCACAAAGGTCTCATAGCCCTCCTGGTCGGCCATGGTCTTGAGAGCGCCGCGGGCTTTGTCGGTGGTGGCGTAGATGCGCTTTTTCGCTTCCTCCTTGCCGTACTTTTGCTCCAGCATGGCCTTAAAGAGGCGGAATGCCACGGCGGGCTCGGTGGTGGTGCCGGACTTGGAGATCACGTTGATGGAGAACTCCTTGCCCTCCAGCATGGCCACAGTGTCGGCGACAGCGTCGGCGGAGAGGCCGTTGCCGATGAAGTAGATTTCAGGATCGTCCTTGCAGAGCACATTGTGGTTGGGACCCTTGAGAAGCTCGATCACGGCGCGGGCGCCCAGATACGAGCCGCCGATGCCGATGACCACCAGCGCCTGGGAGTCGCTGCGAATCTTCTTCGCGGCGGCCTGAATGCGGGTAAACTCCTCCTTGTCATAGTCCACGGGGAGGTTGACCCAGCCGAGAAAATCGTTTCCGGCGCCGGTGCCCTTCACCAGCGTTTCGATGGCGGCCTCGCAGGCGGCCTTGTCGGGCGCGGCAGCAAAGCTGGCGGCGCCGGTACGGTCAAGATGAAGCATAAGTATTAAATCCTCCTATGAATTGGGAATACGAATGGAAAACCGTCAGCGCTGGTTGGCGCAGAGCATGGCTGCGCCGATCATACCGGCGTCGTTGCCCATGACGGCGGGGAAAATCTTGGCAAAGTCGGTGTAGAAGCACTTCTTTGCAACATTTTCCCGCAGGGGTGCGAATAGGAACTCACCGGCGTTGCACAATCCGCCGCCCAAGGCGATGACCTCGGGATCGAGAAGATGGATCATGGACACGCAGGCAGAACCCAGGTAGTCGATGTACTGGTTGAAGACGGCCGTGGCGGTCTTGTCGCCCTCCTTGGCGCAGTCCACCACCAGCTTTGCGTCAATGGCGTCGGGATTGCCGTCGGAGCGGACGAAGAGCAGGCTCTTGGGATGCTCCTTCATGGCCTTGGCACCGGCGCGACCCAGCGCCGAGGCGGAGCAGTAGGCTTCGATGCAGCCCAAGTTGCCGCAGGTACAGGGGATTCCGCCGGCAACCAGCGGCATATGCCCCAGCTCCACGCCCTGATGCTTGCCGCCGGTGAACATCCGGCCGCCGAGGATCAGGCCGCCGCCCACGCCGGTACCCAGGGTGAAGAGCACGGCGGTCTGGAAGCCCTTGAAGGCGCCGCGACCCAGCTCCGCCAGGCAAGCGCCGTCGGCATCGTTGGCCAGAAATACAGGCGTCTTCTGAAAATAGGACTGCAAAAGCGCCTTGAGAGGAACATTGTGAAAATCCAGATTATAGGCATTGAGCACGATGGAGCCCGTGGAATCAATGCTGCCGGGGACTACGACGCCGACACTATCCAGGCTGTCTTCGGTGAGGCCGCGAAGCGCCAGGAGCTTGTGGCACTCTCCTGCGATGCGCTCAGCCACTTGGGCGCCGTCCAAATGGGGAAATGGGATCGAAATGCGCGAGACGATTTCCCAAGTATCGTCTACCAGGCCGATTTTGATATTGGTTCCGCCGATATCCACGCCGATTTGATACATGCAACCACTCCTTATTTTGGAAATACCCTCGTTAGTACTTTACTATTATCCTCCAAAAAACCACGGGCGTCAAGGAAAATGTGCACGTACAGTTGGCTTTTTCCGTACTCTGTGATAAAATGGGCGAGTAGATCAGCAAGGAGGCAGAAAGATGTCTGATATCAGTCATTTGCAGCCGAAGAATGTGCTGCATTTTTTTGAGGCGCTCTGCGCCATTCCCCATGGCTCGGGCAACACCCGCGCCATCAGCGACTATTGCGTGGCCTTTGCCAAGGAGCGGGGACTTGCTGTGTGGCAGGACGAGGCCAACAACGTGGTCATCATCAAGGAGGCCGCGCCGGGCTATGAGAGTGCCCCGGCGGTGATTCTCCAGGGGCACCTGGACATGGTCTGCGATCAGGACAAGGACTGCGACCTGGATATGACCAAGGATGGCCTGCGCCTTCGCACCGACGGCGCGTATATCTGGGCGGAGGGTACCACCCTGGGCGGCGACGACGGCATTGCTGTGGCCATGGCGCTGGCAGCGCTGGACGATGATTCGCTGCCCCATCCCCGGCTGGAGGTGGTGTTCACCACAGACGAGGAGACGGGCATGCTGGGCGCCGCTGCGCTCAATCCCTCCATGCTCACCGGCCGGTTCCTCCTGAACATCGATTCCGAGGTGGAGGGCGTGCTCACCGTGTCCTGCGCCGGCGGCGTCCGGGGGACGTGCCATGTGCCGGTGGACTACTGCGACGCTGAGGGTGTCTTCTGCGGCCTTATCATCAAGGGTCTCATCGGCGGCCATTCCGGCGTGGAAATCCATAAGGGACGCGCCAATGCCAACCAGCTCATGGGGCGGCTTCTCAGCGCTCTCACCGCCGAGGTGCCGGTGCACCTGGCGGCCATCGTGGGCGGCCAGGCAGATAACGCCATTGCAGGCGAGTGCGCAGCCACCATGGTCATTCCGGCCGAGCATGTCAGCCGTGCCGCTGAAATCGTGCAGGCGCTGGGCGAGGCCATGCGCCATGCGTATCAGACCGCCGATCCCGGCCTCCAGGTTGTCTGGAAGCAGGATCCCCAGGCGGAAGTCCACGAGGCCGTTACCACCGCCGAAGCAAGCCGCCGGGTGGCCGACGCGCTGCTCCTGCTGCCCCATGGGATCCAGTCCTGGAGCGCTGATATCCCCGGCCTGGTGCAGACCTCTCTCAACTTAGGTGTGGCGCGGATGGCGGCAGGGGAGCTCACCGCCACCTATGCCGTCCGCAGCAGCCTTTCCTCGGAGAAGGCCTGGGTCTGCGCCCGCCTGGAGCGGCTCACGGCGCTCCTGGGCGGCCATGTGACCTATGTGGGCGATTACCCGGCCTGGGAGTATCAGAAGGAATCCCGGCTGCGGGAGCTGGTGGCCGACGTCTATCGCAAGGAGACCGGCAAGGAGCCGGTGATCGAGGCCATCCACGCCGGCCTGGAGTGCGGCATCTTCGCCGGGAAGCTTCCGGGGCTGGACGCCATCTCCCTAGGCCCCAACCTCCTGGAGATCCATACCACCCGGGAGAAGATGGACGTGGCCTCGGTGGAACGTACCTGGGAGCTTGTCTGCGAGGTGCTCCGGCGCAGTAAGGAGTTGGCGCAATGACAAGAGAAGAATTTGCTGCCCGTATTTCCCAAGCGCCGCTCCTCATGGACGGCGCCACCGGCTCCAATCTGATGAAGGCCGGCATGCCCCGGGGCGTCTGTGCCGAGCGCTGGATTCTCGAACATCCCCAGCCTCTGCTGGCGCTCCAGCAGCAGTACGTGGCGGCAGGCTCCCAACTGCTCATTGCCCCCACTTTTACCGCCAACCGGATTTATCTGGCGCAGCACGGCCTGGAGGATCAGGTGGCTTCCCTCAATGCCGCGCTGGTGGCGCTGAGCCGACAGGCCGCCGGCGGGAAGGCGCTGGTGGCAGGGGATATGGCTACCCTGGGACGGGCGGATCTCTCCTATGAGACCATGCTGGAGGTCTATACCGAGCAAGCCCAGGCGCTAAATGCCGCCGGGGTAGATCTCTTCGTGGTGGAAACGCTCATGGGGCACGAGGAGGCCGTAGCGGCCTTGGAGGCCTGCCGGATGACGGCGGAGGACAAGGCGGTGTGCTGCTCCTTCTCGGTGACTGCCGACGGCATGCTCTACTTTGGCGGAAACGTCTATGACGCCGCCGAGCAGGTGGAGGGCTTTGGCGCCGACGCCGTGGGCGTCAACTGCTCCGTGGGACCCGATCAGCTGGAGAGCGTGGTGCGTACCCTCCATGAACGTCTCTCCGTGCCCATTCTGGCCAAGCCCAATGCCGGAATGCCCCAGATTGACGAGGCTGGAAACGCCCACTATGCCATGACGCCGCCGGATTTTGCCCGGCAAATGAAGAAGCTCCAGGAAGCCGGCGCCCGCCTCCTGGGCGGCTGCTGCGGCACCACTCCCGAGGACATTGCCGCCCTGCGGGAAATTCTCTAACATCCCTTTGCCCTTACAGCTGCTGCTGTAGGGGCATTTATTTTTCACCACTTGACATCCCGCCGGAACTCCTGTACAATTCTTTTAGCAATCGGCTTGGCCGGTTGCCGTTTGCTGTTTACGACTAATCCAAATTTGCTATTATATAATCCGTTTTATGATTAACAGGAGGCACCATGGAATTCTATCAGCAGTTTGTCAAAGAGGCATACGACGAAAACGGCGTACTCACGGAATTTACCATCCAGCCGCCGAAACACTTCAACTTCGGCTATGACGTGGTGGACGCCCTGGCTGAGAAGGAGCCGGATAAAGTCTGCATGGTCTGGTGCGATCAGGAGGAGCGGGAGCGGGTATTCACCTTTGCTGAGATGTCCAGGCTCAGCAACCAGGCGGCCAACGTCTTCCGCGCCCACGGCATCGGCAAGGGCGACCATGTGATGCTCATGCTCAAGCGAAACTATGAGTACTGGTACATCATCGTGGCGCTCCACAAGCTGGGCGCCGTGGCCATCCCCGCGACCCATACCCTCATGGCCGCCGACATCGACTACCGCGTCAAGGCCGTGGACGTGAAGGCCGTGGTGGTCACCGCCGACAACAGCGACGGCCCCAAGGAGCTCAATAAATGTAATCCCGCCGGCGTGGAAAAATTCCTCATCCGCGGCCAGATGCCCGGCTATGTGGATCTCAACGCCGAGATCGAGTCCGCTTCGTCGGACTTTGACCGGGTGGAAACCCTGGCTACAGAGCCCATGCTCCTCTACTTCACCTCCGGCACCACTGGCGAGCCAAAGGCCGTCATGCACGACCACACCTATGCCCTGTGCCACATTCTCACTGCCAAGCACTGGCAGAACGTCCGCAAGGACGGCCTCCATCTGAGTGTGTCCGACACCGGCTGGGGCAAGGCCGCCTGGGGCAAGCTCTACGGCCAGTGGCTGTGCGAGGCACCCATCATGGTCTATGACTACGACCAGTTCGACCCCCGGGCGCTGATGGATGTGATTATGAAGTACAAGGTCACCACCTTCTGCGCCCCGCCCACCATCTATCGCTTCTTCGTCAAGCGGGGCATCACCCCCGGCGCCTTTGACTCGGTCCAGGACGTGGTCACCGCCGGCGAAGCCATGAACCCCGAGATTGCCCGCCGCTTTGAGGCGGAGACCGGCCTCAAGCTCCGGGAGGGCTTCGGCCAGACCGAGTCTACCTTGATGATTGCAGACCTGGTGGGGCAGCCCCATCACCTGGGCACCATGGGACGGCCCACGCCTCTTTATCACGTGGAGCTGCGCAAGGAGGACGGCACTGTGGCCGCCCCCGGCGAGACCGGCGAGATTGTGGTGGTACCTCCGGCTGATGGTACTCACTTCGGCGTCTTTATGGGCTACTGCGGCGACCAGGCCGCCTATGACGAGGTCTGGGAGGGCGGTGTGTACCACACCCGGGATCTTGCCACCATGGATGAAGCGGGCTACATCACCTATGTGAGCCGTACCGACGATGTCATCAAGTCCTGCGGCTTCCGGGTCAGTCCCTTCGAGGTGGAGAGCGTCCTGATGCAGCACCCGGCTGTTTTGGAGTGCGCCGTCACCGGTGTGCCGGATCCCGGCCGTGGCTTCCGAATCAAGGCCACCATCGTCCTCACCGATGGCTATGTGGGAAATGGCAATCTTTCGAGAGAGCTCCAGCAGTTCGTCCTCCAGAATACGGCCTCCTACAAGTGCCCCAAGATTTTTGAGTACGTCCCCGAAATGCCCAAGACCATCAGCGGCAAGATCCGCCGGGTGGCCATCCGGGAAAAGGACAGCAAGCAGTAAAAAATCCGGAGATCCAAAGGATCTCCGGAAATTTTTTTGTCATTCCGCCTTTTTATAGACAAAGGCGGTGGGGACGGGACGACCCGAGGCCAGGGACTGGTTGGAGCACTTGGTGACGTATTCGCCGTCAAAGTACATCATGGCGCTGGTGCCGCCGTCCAGGTTCATGGCCTGCATGCAGCCGTGGCGTTTGAGAATTTCGGCACACTCGATGACATGGGTGCCGGTGGAGCGCAGGGGCATCCGGCCTTCGATGACCAGCATCAGAATTTCATACTTGTCCGACTGGCCGATGCAGGCGCGGGGCTGAAGACCTGTCCTTCT
>DVGD01000108.1 GCA_018712905.1 Candidatus Avoscillospira stercoripullorum
CGCAAACCCTTGGAAATACTGGGCTTGCGCCGTGACGAAGAGGGGAATTTTCCTCGTCTCAGGCCGTACACCTGTGCTCACTCCGCCCCCAGGGCGTGGAGTTCCTTAACAAAGGCGGCCTTGTCCGGCGCTTTGAAGAAGGCGCTGCCGGCCACCAGCACGTCCGCTCCGGCCTCAACGCAGGTCTTGCCGGTGGCGGTGTTGATGCCGCCGTCCACCTCCACCTCGCAGGAGAGGCCTTTTTCCTGGATCCAGCGGCGAATGGCCGTAATTTTGGGCATCATATCTTCCATGAAGGACTGCCCGCCAAAGCCCGGCTCCACAGTCATTACCAGGATCAAGCTCACCTCGTCGAGGTACGGCAGCACGGCCTCGGCGGGGGTGGCGGGCTTGATGCTCAGCCCGGCGCGCACGCCCTTTGCCCGGATGCGGCGCAGCGCCTCGTGGGTATGTTCGGCGGTGTCGGCCTCCACGTGGATGGTCAGGATGTCCGCGCCGGCGTCGCAGAAGCGCTCCACGTACCGGATAGGGCGGTCGATCATCAGGTGGACGTCCAGCGTCAGGTCAGTGATGGGGCGCAGCGCCGCCACCGTGGAGAGGCCGAAGGCGAAGTTGGGCACGAACATACCGTCCATCACGTCCACGTGGATGTAGTCGGCGCCCACCGGGGCGAGGGCGCGGACGTCGCGCTCCAAATTGACCATGTCGGCCGAGAGAATCGAGGGACAAGCCTTGACCATAAAAAGACCTCCGGGTAAAAATTTGTAAAATTCTGTACCCCAGCCGCCGCCTGCGGCATAATAATGGGTATACGGCAGTGCGGGGAAAGGCTCCTTCGCTGCCGCGCAGGCCTGCTCTGCCGTTGGAGATAGGAGGCTGCGCACAGCCAGTGTGCAGTCTCCAATGAGAAAATACAGTGTTTCCATTATACCAACATTAAAAATTGCTGTCAATCCCGGGGAGGCGGCCGGGGATTCTTGCATTTTTCTGTCCCGCGTGCTACACTCAATCCAACCATTTTCCCGCAGCGGCGGGAGGAAAGCGGAGGGATACCCGATGCAAAAGCGAAAAAAGCCCACAGTGGCAGCGATCTACGCCCTGGGGCTCACAGTGCTCGTCTATAGCCTGCTTTTTCCCCTGGAGGGCTTCGGGGATTTCCTCAAGTGCGCGCTCCTTGCTTGGGCGGTCTACGCCCTGGTGGGCGCCATCACAAAGAAGGATCCCACCCGCCAAGCGCCCGAGGAGCCGGTCAAGGAGGAGCCGAAGAAGCCCGAGGAGCCGAGGAAGCCCAAGGAGCCGGACAAGCCTGCCGCCGACCCGGAGCTTGCGGCGATGCTGGAGCAGGGGCAGCAGGCCATGGCCAAGCTCCAGGCGCTGCTCGACGGGATCCGGGACTACCGCGTCTCGGCCAAGATCAAGCAGATCGAGGCGCTCACCGGCGCCATTCTCCGCCAGGTGGAGCGCAGCCCGGACAAGCTCAAGGCGGTGCGGCAGTTTATGAATTACTATCTTCCCACCACCCTCAAGCTCCTGGAGCAGTACGTCCAGCTCCAGGACGTGGGGCTGAAGGGAGAGAACATCCAGTCGGGCATGGCGCAGATCGAAGCCCTGCTCGACAAGGTGATCGTGGCATTTCAGAAGCAGCTGGACGGGCTCTTTGCCCGGGAGGTGGTGGACATCACCGCCGACATCCGGGTCATGGAGCAGATGATGGCGCAGAACGGCCTCACCGACCGGCAGGATTTTCACGTGTGATAAGGAGGCAAATCCATGGAAGGTTCCATTCCCAAGCTCACTTTGACCCCAGACTTGACGCAATCGGCGCCGCCAGCGCCCCCTGCCCAGCAGGTGGAGGAGGCCGCGGTGCTCACCCCCGAGGAGCGCCAGGCGGTGGACAGCTTCGCCAAGGAGATTGACCTGCACAACACCCAGCAAATTCTCACCTACGGCGCGGCGGCGCAGCAGAACATCGCCGACTTCTCCCAGGGCGCCCTGGAGGCCGTGCGCACCAAGGATATGGGTGAGGTGGGGCAGATGCTCACCGACCTGGTGGCGGAGCTGGGCAAGATCGAGCCGCCCCAGGAGAAGAAGGGACTGGCGGGGCTTTTCCACCGGGCGAAGGACTCCCTGGAGAATTTAAAGCTCCAGTATAGCAAGGCCGAGGAGAATGTGGATCGCATCGTCCAGGCGCTGGAGGGGCACCAGGTGACGCTGATGAAGGACATCGCCGTACTCGATCAGATGTACGAGAAGAACCTTCAGTACTTCAAGGAGCTCACCATGTACCTCCTGGCCGGCAAACAGAAGCTAAAAGAAGAGCAGGAGGGCACCCTGGCACAGCTTCGCGCCGCGGCGGAAAAGAGCGGCCGGGCGGAGGACGCCCAGGCCGCCAATGACTACGCCAACCTCCTGGAGCGCTTTGAAAAGAAGCTCCACGACTTGGAGCTCACCAGAATGGTGTCCCTCCAGATGGGGCCGCAGATCCGCATGATCCAAAATAACGACACCTTGCTCACCGAGAAAATCCATACCTCCCTGGTGAACACCATTCCGCTGTGGAAGAGCCAGATGGTGCTGAACTTGGGGATTCACCATGCCCAGCAGGCTATGGAAGCCCAGCGCCAGGTGACTGATATGACCAACCGGCTTTTGAAGACCAATGCCGACATGCTCAAGATGGCCTCGGTGGAGACGGCCAGGGAATCCCAGCGGTCGGTGGTGGATTTGGAGACCCTCCAGCACACCAACGAGCAGCTCATCTCCACCCTGGACGAGGTGCTGGAGATCCAAAAGGAAGGCCGCCAGAAGCGCGCCGAGGCCGAAACCGCCCTAAGGCAGCTGGAGGGCGAGCTGCGCCAGAAGCTCCTGGAGCTTCGAAGCTAACCGCGGGAGGAGGATCCCATGAAGCTATTGAAAAAACGCTGGTTTGCCATTTTGGCGGCGGTGGTGATGATCGTGGCGGCCTTGGCCATCAGCCAAAGCCGCACCCACTCCACCACGGATTACCAGCCCGAGAGCGCCTCGGCCGCCCGGCGCTGGGGCGAGGAGCATGCCGGCGCTTATGAAAAGTTCCTCTCCGACGGCGCGGGGCTCTTTTCGAGCGACGCCCTGGAGGACATGGCCGCAGAAAATGGCGCCCTGGACTACCGCTTCGGCACCATTTTGGGCGTGGCCACGGTCAACGCCGTCTCCGGCGATATGGGAACGGTGGCCTACAATGTCTCTGAACAGCTGGGCTTGGGCGAGGGCGACTTTTTGCTGCTGCTGGACGCCCAGGCGGAGGACTGGTACCTGGTCTACGGTACGGAAGTATCGCCCTATGTGGACAATGAATTGGAGATCATCTTCCGCGGCGCCATGGATCAGATGTTCACCCAGCCGGATCGCCAGATGAAGACGCTTTTTGCCGATCTCCAGGACTGGTGCGCCAAGAACCTGCCTTTGGCCAAGGAGGAGGGGCGCCATACCTCGGTGCTCTCCACCATTGGGGAGATTTTGTTCATTCTCATCGTGCTGGTGGTGCTGGTGGTGGCAGCCGTTGCGGCGTCGGCCATGCGCTTTGGCCGCCGGGTGTTCTTCGGCTTCCGCCCCTGGGGCTTTGGCGGCTTCTGGCGCGGTCCCGGGTACTGGCACCGTCCGCCTCCGCCGCCGGGATCCCACCGGGATCCGCCCCACCGGCCGGGCGGCTTCGGCGGAAGAGGCGGCTTCGGCGGCGGCAGCCGCGGTGGGTTTGGCGGTTCCAGCCGCGGCGGCGGAAGCCACGGCGGCGGCTTCGGCGGCTCCAGCCGCTAAGCATCACCTCCCGTTGATGCCGTAGGGGCGGCCATTGTGCCGTCCGTCGGCACCCGAGCCGCTTCGCGGACGGACGCGCAATGCGCACCCCTACGGGGTGCAGCGCAATGTTCCACCGCACCTGTAGGGGCGGATCTCTGAGCCGCCCGTCGGCCGCAAGGCCGCTGACGCGGTCGGGTCGATGAGGACATCGACCCCTACAAATTTGCACCGCACCCTGTAGGGGCGGCCATTGGCCGTCCGTCGGCACCTGAGCCGCTTCGCGGACGGACGCGCAATGCGCGCCCCTACGGGGTGCATCCGAATTTCCACCGCGCCCGCAAGGGCGAAAAAAGCAGGAGGTTTGAGCCTCCTGCTTTTGCTTATTCTTCTGCCTGCGTTTCCTGCCGCTTTTTCCGCCGGCGCCTGCGCCGCAGGAGCACAATCACGACTACGATGACCACCGCCAAAATTACCAGCCCCGGCAGGGACGAGACAAGCCACAGCACCAACGCGCTCAGGAAGCTCACAAAGCCCTTCCAGCCGTCGGAGAAGGCGTCGGCGAGCTTTTCGCCGAAGGTGCGCTGCACCGGCACCGTGGGCGTGTAGACCTCCACCTCCTGGAGGTTGATGTCCACCGTGGAGTAGGCCAGGCGCTGATCCAAGTCGCGGAGATTGCGCTCGATGCTCTCAATCTCATACCGCACCTCCGAGAGCCGCTCCTCCAGGGTGATGAGGCTCTCCAAGTCGCCGCTCTCCTCGAGCATGGCAAGAAGCCGCTCCTCCTGGATGTTGAGGCTCTCCAGTCTTGCTTCGTAGTCGGTATATTGGCTGGTGACATTCTGCGCCGTGTAGCCGGAATCGGTCACATTGCCGATGTTCCCGGCCTGGGTGAGGAAGGCGTTGAACTGATCGGCAGGGACGCGCACGGTGTAGGTCGCCCACCGATCCACCACGGCGGTGGTGCCGTCGGCATAGGTGCGGGTGTTGCCCTGCACCGAGGAGTCCTGGACAAAGCCGCCGAGATCGGCGATGGTCTCCTCCAGCTGGCGCAGCGCTTCGTCAAACTCCGTCGTCTGCATGGTCAGGTAGCCGGAGTAGATGATTTTTTCCGAGAAATCCGCCGGGTCGAGGGCGGTTTCCTCTTCCGCGGATGCGCTCTCCGTGGGCTCAGCGGAGGGCATCTCCATGCTGTCTGTGCTGTCCGCGGAGCCCCAGTCCATGGCGGTGGAGCTGTTGGACTCCGGCGCGCTGGACGCGGTATCCTCCATGGCGGTGTCATAGCTCTTGGTCGCAGAGCAGCCGGCCGCCAGGGCGATGAGGAGCAGCAGCGCAAGAAGCGC
>DVGD01000013.1 GCA_018712905.1 Candidatus Avoscillospira stercoripullorum
GCGAAGGTGGTAACGATGATTCTCTGGTCGCAGTCTTTAAACTGCCGGTCAAAGGCGTCGGCCACCTGGGTTTCCGAGGCGGAATAGCCGGGGCGCTCCACGTTGGTGGAGTCGCACAGCAACGCGAGAACGCCTTCCTTGCCCAACTGCCCCAGCCGTCCCAGATCGGCAATGCCCTCGGAGGCGGTGGAGTCGATCTTGAAGTCGCCGGTCATCACCACCGTGCCCACGGGGGTCTTGATGGCAAAGGCCACGGCGTCGGCAATGGAATGGTTCATGTGGATAAACTCCACCTGGAAGCATCCGGCCTTGACCACTTCGCCGGCCTCATGGGGGAACAGCTTGACCTTGCTGACCAGGTCAAATTCCTCCAGCTTCCGCTGTACTAATCCCAGGGTCAAACGGGTGCCGTGGATGGGCATGCGCACCTCCTGCATGAGGTAGGGGATGCCGCCGATGTGATCCTCGTGGCCGTGGGTGAGGAAGAGGCCGCGCAGCTTGTTCTTGTTTTTGACGAGGTATGTGGTGTCGGCAATGACCGAGTCAATGCCGTACATATCGTCCTCCGGGAAGCCCATGCCGCAGTCGACCACGATCATATCCCGGCCGTATTCCAGCACGGTGATATTCTTGCCGATCTCGTTGAGGCCGCCCAGAGAAATGATTTTCAGTTTTTCACTCAATAGGGTTCACTCCGTTAATCTTAGATTTATATGACTATGATCGGCCGGCAGAGGGGGAAACAAGCCCAAAAGGCATGAAAAAGTAAGCCCACAGACCTGGGCATCCGACCCCGTCTCGCCGGATGCGAATACGCTCTGTGCGCGCCATGTTTCCAATTGTCTCCGCGCAGCCAACCAGCATACGCAAAGGTTTGTCCAATTCCAGTGGACACTATATGGTAGTATACCACATTCTTTTCGGAATGTATACCCCTATTTTTCCGCGAGGTTTCGACACCCTCTTCCAACCCGCAGGCATGTTCGTAGGGGCGGCCTTGATGGCCGCCCGTGGAGCAAAACCGAAAGACAGCGGACAAGCTCAGCGAAAATCAAACAGCTTTGCCACAGGAATATCCAGCGCCTTGGCAATGCGAAAAATCACATCCAGGGACACGGCGCAGTCGTTATTCTCAATGCGGGACATATGCGTTCTGCTGATGTCAATCTGTTCCGCCAGCTGCATCTGGGACAGCCCTTTTTCCTTCCGATAATAGGCAATGTTCAGCCCCAGCTTCTTGTATTCTTCAAAATGCGCTCGTTCCATGGGTGATCCCTCCTACCTATAGCTTACGGAATCACTACCAAACTATCGACAACCTGAAAATTAAATAATGTTATAATACAAGTTGCAATATGTATTGTTGATGTGTTATTCTTGCTATAGAAGGGAGGGATGGAACGATGCCGCCGTATCAATCTATGTATGCAATCGTTTGTGATGCAGCATCTCGCGCATTGGATTATTTGCAGGCTGATCCACCACAAATAAACCTTGCTCGAATTTTATTGCAGCAAGCACTTTGGAAGGCGGAGGAGCAATATATAGAAAATGACGATTGCGTTGAGCAGAAAGATTTTTGAAAATATTTTGCACATAAACATAAAATAATGCCCCGCGCATGTGCGCGGGGCATCCTCTATCCTTGTTGCTGCTTTCTTTCTCGCAAAAACGCCAGGTAAATCAGCATGGCGGCCATCATCCAGAAGTAGGCCATCATATAGGGTTCCTCAAAAATATTCTCAAAGTAACAGTGCACCATCACGCCGGCAAGACCGGAGAGAATGCCGGCCGCCAGGGGAGAGAACCGGGGGGCGCCCGCCTTTTTTTCGGCCATGCGGCTTCTGTAGACGCACCGGAAACCGATGAGCACCAGCGCCACCAGCAGCAGAATAAAGAAGATCAAGCCCACATAGCCCATTTCCACCAGGATCTTGAGGTAATAGTTGTCCATGTAGAAATAGTCCCACTGATCGATGATCTTGGTCTGCATGGCGATGGCGCCGCCAAACATGCCAAGTCCCAGGCCGAAGAGTGGATTGCCGTAGTCTCGGAGGTAGCTCATGCCGTACATCCACCGGCTGGCACGGCCGCCTCGGGCAGTGGATTCGGCAAACTGCTCGGTAAAGAGATAGCCGATGCGGCTGGCAACAAACGGCATAAACAGCGCCGCCACAAAGGCGATGACCAATAGACCAAAGAGCCGCCGGTCTACCAACAGGCAGAAGAGCACCACAGCCACGGCCATGGCCACCCACGCGCCGCGGGACATGGTAAAGAGACAGCCAAAGCACATGGCAAAGGCGCAGCACCAGGAAAGGAGCTTTTGCCAGGTTTTCTCAAAATAATAGGCAAGACCCGCCGCCATGGGGGCAAACATCACCATGTAGTCACCCATGATGTTGGGGCTTCCAAAGATGGAGAAGACCCGGGTGCGCACCGACTGCTCGGCCTGATCCGTCCAGTTGGAGGGGATGGGCACGGCGACAATATACTGGTAGATTCCGTGGAGGGCAATCACCGTAGCCAGCGCCACCATCACCAGGTATAGGGTTTTGAAATCCCGGTCGTCCCGGAGAAGGCGAGTGACCACAAAGAACCAGAGCATATACTGCACCGTTGCGCGGTAGCCGTCTACGGAGATGGAGTAGTAGCGGAATACAGTGTTCATCAAAAGAAAGCCCACCGCCAGGAAGGCGAGAAGGGGAATATCCAGCGGGTTGGTGCGCGCCTTCAGCGGTTCCTGACGATCCATCCGCAGCCTAAGAATCCACAAAAAGCTCAAAAGCAGCAGCGCCTCGTCCCACAGCGAGGAGAGAACCGGTACGCTCAGCACATCCCGCAGCACATAGTCCACGCCGCAGTAAAGCCCCAGCACCGTGAGAATGACGCCCGTCAAGCCGCCGCGGAACATCCAGCCCAGCAGCACGCTCTCAGAGCCCCAGCGAAATAGCCCATGCCAGATCCGGCCGACGAAGCTATTTTGAAACCACCGCACCGGCCAGGAAACACGAGCCAGGCGGTCGTTGCACCGCTGGAAGAAGGCGCGGTAGCCTGAGGCATTTACATAATTTGCGTCTGCCGAGAGCCGCCCCACCGCGAAGCGGCGAAGGGCGCTATTCTGCCAGCACCGCCGGAGAAAGCCCACCACGGCACTGCCGGAGAAGAGACGACCGAAAAAGGCGCCGATGGCTGCGAGAACCCGAAAGAGGAGGCTCGCGTGCAGCACATCATCCATTGTTTGTAACCTCCAGGTTGGAGATGATGCCCTCCACCTCGATGTCGGAGGTCTTCACCAGATGCTCCATGCCCACGCGCACTTCCTGGGAGCCTACCACATAGGCAGAGCTGGAGAAGGTGGTGTTGACCTCAATGGTGAAGTAGAGGTCGGTGTGGGTGCCATTCTCGTCGCTGACCTCCACAGCTTCACAGCCGGTGATGTAGCCGTCCAGGAGCTTGCCGGAGCTCAGAAGCTGACCGCCGGTATGCGCCACGCAGTATTCCGCCACATGGTCGGGCACATCCTGCGCCACCACCTCATAGGTGAGGGTGACCTGCTGGGTGGTGGCGGAGGCCACCGCCTTGTTGCCAAAGAGCTTCATACCCACGGCGGCAATCACCGCAAGAACAATGATAATTACGGCCAGATCGATGAGATTAAGCTTGCCAAAGAGCCGGCCTTTTTCGTCCACGAGTTTCATAAAATCCTCCTGAGAAATGTAATTCTCCCGGTATGTCCGGTATGAGCCATTATACCCCGATTTTGCCTTGCTTTCAACCCCGAAGCCCGCAGAAAAGCGGCACAGACGGTTGTCTGCGCCGCAAAAACTCAATATTGCTCGACTTTGATGAGGTTGGTATTGCCTGATGCGCCGGTGACGCCGCCGGTAATCACGATTCGGTCGCCGGGTTTGAGGTCGATGACGGACTTGGCCAGCTTCTTGGCCGTGTAGAAGAGCACGTCCGTGGAGGGAAGCTCCTCGCACATCAGCGGGGTGACGCCCCAGGAGAGCGCCAGCTTCCGCCAGGTCTTCTCGTTGGTGGTGATGCCCA
>DVGD01000109.1 GCA_018712905.1 Candidatus Avoscillospira stercoripullorum
GTTGGGATCCTTGTCCGTGATGACGCTGCTGTGATCGGAGATGATCTCCTTGCCTTCTGCATCGGCGAACCACTCGTTACAGCCGGAGCAGGTGTAATAGGCGGTGTGCCCCATGGCGGCGCAGGTGGCTGCCTCTGAAGGCACCAGAGTCAGTGCATGACCTGTTGCCGCAACCTTGCCTTCACCGGCCTTCCAGGCATCGAGATCCGTAATTTCGTGCTTGCCTGCTGCATCAGAGAAATACAGGTGGCACTTGGTGCACTGCCAGTATTCCTTGACGCCGTCAGTGGTGCAAGTGGGTTCCACGGCATCAATCTTTACCAAATCGTGCTTGAGCTCTGCAAGCTGTGCCTCGGCATCCAGGAGCTTGGCGCTGTTGCTGACCATAGCCTGATGCGCCTCGGCAAGGGCATCATAAGCAGCTCTGGCAGCTTCAATGGCATCCTCATCGTCCAGGCTGATTGTCTCGGGAAGCGCTGCAATGAGTTTCTCCACACGTTCGATATCTGCCAGGAAGCAGAACTGTCCCTCCAAACGCCATTCGATGATGGCAGGGCGCGCAACCTGCATCTGCGCTTTCGTATTGGTGGGATAGAGCCGAATGGCTGTGGTCGTAATCTTGTCGAAGGTATATACACCTTCCTGGGCATTTTCATCGGTGCAGCTATTTCCATTCTTGGGGAAGCCCGTGCTGGTCATATTGCTGACAGCCACCCATTCATTATCATCGTTGAGGTACTTGATGGTCAGGCCATCGGGCACCTGGCATCCGCCATTATCGTCGTACCAGGTGACCATACACTTGGTAATCTCTACCGGCGCATCGAAGGCATACTGCACATAGTTGTTATTGAGATTGTCACAGTCCCACGCCGCCCAACGGCTCAGCGCGGCCTTGCTCCCGTCGTTGATATTACTTGGACTGGAGTTATATTCGCAGTTTACGTCCGCTGTTGCCTTCGCATAGGATTCTAACGGCTGACTGGGGTCAAACTTCGTATTTTCCTTGACCAGGACGCGCATGGTGGATTTGCCGCGGTTCTGCCAGGCATAGTACGGAATGAACGTCCAGTTGACCGTGCTCGTCTCGCCGCTCATGACGTTCGTGGTGGTGCTCTCAGCAGTGATAGGACGGAAGGACTCAATGTTGTAGTGATCCTCGCCGGTTCTGCCGGGCAGGCGGGTCATCTCGCCCACCACGAGTTCGGCGTCGGTGCTGAGGGTGGCGGTGGTGATGTCGAAGTCGACATTGTCCCACTCTTCGGCGCAGTAGACCACGGGGCCTCGCTGCACCGCAACCTGATCCTTGCCGGCTACAACTTTCTCATCGGTATAGACACGCTTGGCCTCCATGGGGAAGTGCAGCTCGACAACGTCATCGTCGCCCCATGCGCGGGTAATTTCCACATAACCATCTTCGTTGGCCTCTGCGGAAACAGATTGGCCATTCACCGTAACAATATTTTCGCCGTCCGCCCAGCCGGGAACGCGGAAATAGATGGTGAAGGTCTGATCGCCGCTGGCCTCGACGTGCATGGTCACATCACAGTCCCAAGGCATATTGGCAGTCATGGAGAGGTTGACAATGTCTCCCTTGACATTGATCTGGGCATCGTTGCCGATGTACTGGTTGACGGAGATGGAACCGTCGGCCTGCTGGGCATAGATGTAGCCGCCGATGGACATGACGGTACGCATCAGGTTGGGCGGGCAGCAGGCCGTGCCAAACCAGGCGCTGCGCTCAAAGTCGCGGTCGCTGAGCATGTGGTTCTCATAGAAGAACGCATCGGCGTCGAAGTTGACGCAGGAGAGAATGCTGGTATAAAGCTCGCGCTCAATGACATCAATGAATTCGCTGCCGCCATAGAGAAGATTCATGCGCTGGTTCCACATGGCGTTGGAAATCTGTGCGCAAGTCTCGCAGTAGGTGTTGGAGTCATTGGGCAGCTGATAGGATTCCGGGAAAGCCTCGCCATTGCGGATTCCGATGCCGCCGGTGATATAGGTCTTGGTATAGGTGGCATCCTCCCAGATTTCGAGCAGGTTTTCATAGGGGTTATTGCGGCCGGCGGCAATTTCCATCAGGGCAACGTCCGCCATGCCGGTATAGAGGTATTGGGCGCGGACACAGTGGCCATAGGCCGTAGTCTGCTCTGCGATGGGCTTGTCCGCCTGAAGGTACGAGCCCATATTGGTGCCGTATTCCGCTTTGCCGCGGACATCCAGGAAGAACTTGGCCACGTCAATATAGCCCTGCGCCTTGGCGCCGTAGTCCACGCCGTTGGCCGTGCCGATCTCCTCGCAGAGGGCGGCTAGCTTTAAGAGTGCCAGCTCAATTTCTTGATGTCCCGGCGCTGCCTTCACCTGGTTATTGCCATAGCCAAAGGTACGCACCACCATGTCCGCATTCTTCACCGCTACATCCAGCAGACGGAAATCCCCGGTGGCACGGTAGTGGGCGACCGCAGCTTCGTAGAAGTGGCCGAAGTTATAGAGCTCATGGTTGCTGGCAAAGTTGGCGGTAAATTCATTGGTACCCACCGTACTGTAGGGCGTGCCGTCCGGCTGAATGCGCATGTCATCCCGGCGCCCGTTGCAGCGGGTGATGGTGTCCACACCGTGCCCAGACAGGGTGTAGGAGGTATAGAGATAACCGTCGGGCTCCTGGGCGCCGACAATCCAGGGAATCCATTCCTCCAGCTGCTCGGCAATGGCCGCCTGACCGGCGATCATCTCCGCGTCGCCATTGGCGTCGAGCTGGAGGGCATAGCTCATGGCCTCAATGACCTTATAGTCATCAGAGTCCACATAGATTGCGCCCTGATGCGCCGGGGCGTCAGTGGTGGTGAAGTTGCCGTCGGGATTCTCTTTCAGCTTCTTGGCCAGATACTCCGCGGCCGTTTTAAAGTTCAGCATACCGCCGCTGCCAGTGGAAATCCGATCAATGGCGGTGGGAATCACCTCGCAGACAAACCACTTCTGCCGGGCAGACCAGAACTCGTCGCGCACCGTCACCTGAGAGAAAGGCACAGAGTGGGTCTGATCGACCTGCTTGGGCTGCTCCCGCACCGTGATGGTGGCTTTGGCAGTCAGATGATTGCTGTTATCGAACTGGTCGCTTTCCTTGAGCGTACCGGTATAGGTATAAGCACCAGGTACGGTGCCCTGGTACGTGGTGTCGCAAGTCCAGCGCTCCACCTCCGCAGCCACTTCCACTTCGCGGGCAATACCTGCCGCGGCGAGATCCTCGTCCGTGACGGCGCGAATGGTCAGGTTGTCTGCAAAGAACGCCTGCTTGTAGGAGCGAAGGCCGATGAAGCCGTTGGGGTGAAGCTCGGTGGTGCTGCTCATGATCTTGGTATAGTCGCTGTCGTGCTCACCCTTGACAAAGGTCGTGAAGGTGTTTCCATAGACAACCACCTTCAAACGGGTAACCTCAGACGGGTTGACCTTGTCGGTGGTATAAGTACCAATTTGGTTCCACACACCGGTGCCATATCCCGCCTTGACGCCGGTGCTGCGATCCGCGGCATTGGGATCGTTGTCCAAGCGGCCCACGCCTACATAGTAGCCGTAGAAAGTGTCGGGTGTTTCGCCGGTAACCTCTTCGCAGCGGAAAATCAGGCCGAAATCGGCGCCGACGGTTCCATCGCCCTGGAGATCCACTTCTACCACATAGTCGGTCATGTTGACATCACCGCAGATGAGCTTGACATTCTCCTGGGCATCAACATGCAACCTGCCATCGCGCAGTGAATAAGTGCCGCAGACACTTGTCCATCCCTCAGGCAGCGTGTTGTCGTTGAAGGTGTAGGTTTTTTCTTCAACCTCCACATACGGCGTCAGATCCTCGACCGACACATTAACCGTAGTGGGAAGCTGCTGCATGGCTTTTTCCTCCGCGGTGCCATAAGCCACAGAGGTGGAGATATCCTGTGGTACTCGGACAAGATCGGGTATTCCTAAATTAGGCTGGGGTTGGCTTGTCGTGTCATTTTCCGCCAGTGCAGTGACGCAGAGAGAAAGCATCATCGCGATGCAGAGCAGCACACAGATGACACTTTTCCATCCTCGTTTGCGTAAAAGCATATCGTTTCCTCCTCATTTTTTATTTTCTCTTGCCGAACTCTCGTATTTATATATTATCATTCCGAA
>DVGD01000110.1 GCA_018712905.1 Candidatus Avoscillospira stercoripullorum
CCGGGTACCGCTCCCGCAAGAGGGTGGCCGCGGCGGAGGTGGCTGTGTTGCAGGCGATGACGATGGCCTTGGCGCCCCGGGAAAGGAGGAGCTGTGCCGCCTGCAGGCTCAGCGCCTGTACCTCCTGGAGGGGCTTGTCCCCATAGGGGGCGTGGCCGGAATCGCCGAAGTAGAGGTAGTCCTCCCCGGGCAGCATCGCCCGCAGTGCCCGCAGGACGCTGATGCCTCCCAGGCCGGAATCAAAAACCCCGATGGGGGCGGAGCTTGCCATGGCGGATTGCCTCCTTTTTGCGGCGTTGTGACTAGGTATCATTATATCGCTTCGGCTGCTTCTGGGCAAGAAAATTTAACACCATCTTTGCAAATTCCCTGTTGGAGTTCCGGGGCGGACGTGATAAAATAAAACCGTCTTAAGATTTTCGAAAGAAACGAGGCGTTTTCCATGCCTGCTGCCTATACCCACTACCGCTTTGGCCGGGACGTGCTGGCGCTGCTGCCGGAGGAGCTGCGCGGCGTGATCACCGCCCACCGCGCACTCTACGATATCGGCCTCCATGGCCCGGACATCTTCTTTTTCTACCGTCCCCTTGGCCATAATTCCGTCATTCGCCTGGGGCATGCCCTCCACACGCAGTCCGGCGAGACGGTGCTCCGCCGGATGATGACGCTCTATGACCGCAGCCCCAGCCCGGCGGCGCAGGCGTATCTTCTGGGCTTTTTGTGCCACTTTGCCCTGGACAGCAGCTGCCACGGCTACGTGGGGCAGATGGAGGCGCTGGGGGTGGGACACTCCCTGCTGGAGACCCAGCTCGACCGCTCCTTTTTGGTGGAGGACAAGCGCGATCCCTGTACCTTCAACCCCACCGGCCATATCAAGATCACCGGCGAGGGCGCCGCAGTCATCGCCGCATTTTTCCCCCAGGTCACCGTGCGCGAGGTGGAGGAGTCCGTCCGCTCCATGGTGAAGGTACAAAAGCTTCTGCTGCCTACCTCCGCGGCCAAGCGAAAGCTCCTCATGGGCTCCACCCGCCTTTTGGGCATGGACTCTGTGGCCGGCATGGTGATGCCGGAGCGGGAGAGCGTGGCCTGCCGTCAGATGGTCGAGCGCCTCCGGCTGCTCTACGCCCAGGCCATTCCCCTGGCTGTCAATCTCCTCGAAGCTTTCCCGGTGCGGGAGAATCCCCAGTACCGGTTGAATTTTGAAGGCGAGCTCATAGCGGGAACGGAGGAAAATGCACGGTGAAACTGACAAAGCTGGAGAAATCCTGGATTCTTTATGATGTGGGCAACTCGGCCTTTACGCTTTTGGTGTCCACCATCATGCCCATCTATTTTAACTATCTGGCTGGCGCCGCCGGCCTTTCCGACGAGACGTATCTTGCCTACTGGGGCTATGCCGCCTCCATTTCCACGCTGCTCGTTGCCCTGAGCGCCCCGGTGCTGGGCACCATGGCAGACTATAAGGGCTTTAAAAAGCCCATCTTCTTCATCGCCATGGCCGTGGGCGCCGTGGGGTGCATCGCACTGGGGCTTGCCAAGATGTGGCTGGCCTTCCTGGTGATCTTTGTCATTGCCAAAACCGGCTATGCCGCCAGTCTGGTCTTCTATGACGCCATGCTCACCGACGTCACCGGCCAAGGCCGCATGGACGTGGTCTCCGCGCTGGGCTATGCCTGGGGCTATGTGGGCAGCTGCCTGCCCTTCCTCGCCTGCCTGGGACTGGTGCTGGGCGCCGGCAAGCTGGGACTCACCATGGAAACGGCCATGGGCTTGAGCTTCGCGGTGGTGGCCATCTGGTGGGTGGGCTGCGCCCTGCCGCTTTTGCGGCGCTACCGCCAGCGCTACTATGTGGAGCGCCAGCCCCACGCCGTCCGCGCAAGCTTCGGCCGCCTGGCCAAGACCCTCAAAAATGTCAAGAAGGAAAAGCACATCTTCCTCTTCCTCCTGGCCTTCTTCTTCTATATTGACGGCGTCTATACCATCATCGACATGGCCACGGCCTACGGCTCGGCTCTGGGGCTCGACTCCACGGGGCTTCTCCTGGCGCTTCTGGTGACTCAGATCGTCGCTTTCCCCTGCGCCATCCTCTTCGGGCGGCTTTCCAAGGAGAGAAAGAACTCCACCCTCATCACCATCTGCATCCTAGCCTACTTGGGCATCGCCATTTTTGCCATGTTCCTCACCTACCAGTGGCAGTTCTGGGTGCTGGCCGTGCTGGTGGGCATGTTCCAGGGCGGCATCCAGGCGCTCTCCCGGTCGTACTTTGCCAAGATTGTGCCCCAGGAGCGCTCGGGGGAGTACTTCGGCCTCATGGACATCTGCGGCAAGGGCGCGGCCTTCTTCGGCACCACCATCGTGAGCGTCATCACCCAGCTCACCGGCCATATGAACCTGGGCGTGGGCGCCATCGCGGTGCTCTTCATCGCCGGACTCCTGCTCTTCCGCCGCGCCGCGGCGCTCAACCAGGGAATGTAGGAAAAAAGTGCAAGAATTTTTGGGAAAAGACCGGGAAAATCAGCAACTTTTTTCCGAAATCCCCTTGCAATTCCGGCGGAATGGGGCTATAATATCAGTAATCTTATTGTATACTTTACAAAAGACTGGGGAATATTCCCCAGTCTTTCTTGCTGGAAAGGGGACTTCCATGAAAATCACCGATCAGGTCTGGCAGTTTGCCGAACCCATTGTCAAGGCCAACGGCTGCTCCCTCTGGGATGTGGAGTACGTCCGCGAGGGCGGCGAGTGGTACCTGCGGCTCTACATTGACAAGGAGGGCGGCGTGGACATCAACGACTGCGAGGCAGTCTCCCGGGCGGTGGATCCCATCCTGGATGAGAAGGATCCCATCCCCGAGAGCTACCACTTCGAGGTCTGCTCGGCAGGGCTGGAGCGGGTCCTCAAACGCCCCTCGGATTTTGAGCAGTTTATGGGGCGCGACGTGCTGGTGAAGCTCTATCGGCCCAAGGCAGGCTCCAAGGAGTGCCATGGCCGGCTGGTCGGGTATGACAATGGCCGCGTCACGTTGGAATCCGCCGGAGAAATGGTGACGTTTGAACCGAAAGAGGTCGCCCTGGTGCGGCTCACCGTGGAATTCTGAGAAGGAGGAATTGGGACAATATGAACCAAGAGATTTTCGCCGCGCTGGCGCAGCTGGAAAAGGAGCGGGGCATTCCCCAGGCCTATATGCTTGAGAAGATCACCCAGGCACTGGTGGCCGCCTATAAGAAGGACAAGGACGGCTACACCGACAACGTCTTCGTGGAAACCGAGGGCGGCGACATGCGCATGTACGTCCAGAAGGAAGTGGTGGACGGCGTCATCACCCCGGCCACCGAGATCTCCCTGGAGGCTGCCAAGAAGATTGACCCCCACGCCCAGCTGGGCGATCTGGTGAACGTGGACGTGGAGACCAAGGCCTTCGGCCGCATCGCCGCTCAGACCGCCAAGCAGGTCATCATCCAGGGCATCCGCGAGGCCGAGCGGGGCATGGTCTTTGAGAACTTCTCGTCCAAGGAGCACGAGATTCTCACCGGCACGGTGCTGCGCATTGAGCCGGTCAGCGGCGACATGATGATTCGCATCGGCAACGGCAACGACAAGACCGACGCTTTGCTTGCTGCCTCCGAGCAGGTGCACGGCGAGGTATTCAAGGAGGGCGACACCATCCGCGTCTACGTGGTGGAGGTGCGCCGGGGCAGCCGCGGGCCGCAGGTGCTGGTGTCCCGCACCCATCCGGGGCTTGTGAAGCGGCTCTTCGAGCTCAACGTGCCCGAGATTGAAAACGGACTGGTGGAAATCAAGTCCGTCGCCCGGGAGGCCGGCTCCCGCACCAAGATCGCCGTCCATGCCACCGAGGCCGGGATCGATCCCGTGGGCGCCTGTGTCGGCCCCCGGGGCGGCCGCGTGGGCGCGGTGGTGGAGGAACTCCGGGGCGAGAAAATGGACATCGTGGTCTGGAGCGAGGATCCGGTGGAGTTTGTGGCCTCGGCGCTCTCGCCGGCCAGCGTGGTATCCGTGACCCTGGTGCCCGGCATGGTCAAGGCCTGCCGCGTCATCGTGCCCGACGATCAGCTGTCCCTGGCCATCGGCAAGGAGGGACAGAACGCCCGCCTGGCCGCCCGGCTCACCAGCTATAAGATCGACATCAAGCCCGCCTCCCAGGCAGAGGAGCTGGAAGAGGAAGCAGCGGCGGCAGCAGAAACCGAGGAAGCGGCGGAGTAAAACCCCGCCTGGATGGACAGGAGGTTCGCCATGCAGAGAAAAATTCCCATGCGTCAGTGCGTCGGCTGCCGGGAGATGAAGCCCAAGAAGGAGCTCATCCGGGTGGTAAAGTCGCCGGAGGGCGTGATTTCCCTGGACTTTCGCGGGAAAGCCCCGGGACGCGGCGCCTATGTGTGTCCCGATCCCGCGTGCTTAAAGCGCGCCATGAAGTCCAAAGCCCTGGAGCGCACCTTTGAAACGTCCATCCCGCCCGAGATTTACGACGGGCTCATCGCGAGAATGGAGGCGGGCGATGGTGGAGACTAAGTCCAAAGCCCTGGGCTATCTGGGACTTGCCCGCCGGGGCGGGCGCATTGCCGTGGGCGAGGAGCCCTGCGGCGCGGCCTGCCGCAGCAGCCACGCAAGGCTCTTGATCGTGGCCGAGGACGCGGGAGACCACACCTTCCGCCGGGCGAGATCCTTCGCCCGCACGGGGAAGCCGCTGGTTTTGACGGTGCCCTTCTCCAAGGAGGAGCTGGGCAGCGCCCTGGGGCTCAATGCCTGTGCCCTGGCCGCCCTCACCGACGCGCCCTTGGCGCTGGCCTTTGTGGAGGCCTTGGGGGAGCCGGAGCGGCACCAGGCCATCCTGGAGACATTGCGCACCCAGACCGCTCGCATCGAAAAACGCCGCAAAGAGGAAAAGGCACACCGAAACAATGTCCGCCGGGGGAAGAAGTGATCCGGCGCAGCCAAAGATCGTAAGCGCCGGACATCCGGCAGAGAAAGGGCGGCAAGGAGCCGCCGCAGCCGAAGACCCTTTCGGCTGAGGAAAGTATGGAGGTGGCTATATTGAGCTTTATCAAATATCGCATCGGAGAAATGGCCAAGGATTTTGGCGTACCCACCAAGACCGTCACGGCGCTGGTGGGGGAATTCTTTGAAAAACCCAAGAGCGGCCAGCAGGTTCTCACCGAGGAACAGCTGAATGTGCTCTTTGACGTATTGACCCAGCGCCACCAGGTGGCGTCCCTGGAAGAGACGCTGGCTGCCCAGCAGCAGCCCAAGGCCGAGGCTGCGCCCGCCGCGCCCAAGGCAGCGCCGGCGCCCAAGGCCGAAAAGGCCGAGCCGGAGAAGAAGCCTGCCCAGCCTGCGCCCCAGCAGCAGCCCAAGGCGGATAAGCCCGCCCAGCAGCCCAAGCCCGAGAAGCCCAAGGAGCCCGAGCGCAAGAGAGAGCGCCGGGTCATCGACACCAGCGCCGTTACCGTCAATGCCAACCGCTTTGACGACCGGGTGGATGCATTGGTGTCCGAGCGGGTGCAGAACTATTCCGGCGGCAAGCAGAAGATCGGCAACAAGAATAAGCAGCAAAGCCGCAACAAGTTTGCCGGCAACAAGCGCCGCAACGAGGAGCAGGAGAAGATGCGCCGCCTGCAGCTGGAGGTGGCCAAGAAGGCGCCCCTGGTGGTGAAGGTCCCCGATGAGATCACCGTGGGCGAGCTGGCCTCCCGGATGAAGAAGACCGCCGCCGAGGTCATCAAGCAGCTCATCAAGCTGGGCGTCATGGCCACGGTGAACCAGACCGTGGACTATGATACCGCCGCCCTGGTTGCCATGGAGCTGGGGTGCAAGGTGGAGAAGGAAGTCATCGTCACCATCGAAGAGCGCCTCATCGACGACCGGGAGGATAAGCCCGAAGAGCTCCAGCCGAGAAGCCCCGTGGTGGTGGTCATGGGTCACGTCGACCACGGCAAGACCAGCCTTCTCGACGCCATCCGCAATACCAACGTGGCCTCCGGCGAGGCCGGCGGCATCACCCAGCACATCGGCGCCTACACCGTGAAGATCAACGGCAACCCCATCACCTTCCTGGACACCCCCGGCCACGCGGCCTTCACCTCCATGCGTGCCCGCGGCGCCATGTGCACCGACATTGCCATCCTCGTGGTGGCCGCCGACGACGGCATCATGCCCCAGACCGTCGAGGCCATCAACCACGCCAAGGCCGCCAACATCCCCATCATCGTGGCCATCAACAAGATGGATAAGCACGGCGCCAACCCCGACCGCATCAAGCAGCAGCTCACCGAGTACGACCTGGTGCCCGAGGAGTGGGGCGGCGAGACCATCATCTGCCCCATCTCCGCCAAGACAGGCCAGGGCATCGACGAGCTTTTGGAAATGGTCATCCTCACCGCCGAGGTGCAGGAGCTCAAGGCCAATCCCAACCGTCTGGCCAAGGGCGTGGTCATCGAAGCGCGGCTGGATAAGTCCAGAGGCCCCGTGGCCACCCTTCTGGTGCAGAACGGCACCCTCAAGCAGGGCGATATTCTCATCGCCGGCACTGCCGTGGGCCGCGTCCGCGTGATGACCGATGACAAGGGCCGCACCGTGAAGACCGCCGGCCCCTCCATGCCTGTGGAGATCACAGGCCTTGCCGAAGTGCCCGGCGCCGGCGACATCTTCAACGCCGTGGAGGACGAGCGCATGGCGCGCCAGCTGGTGGAGCAGCGCAAGGAGGAGATCAAGGCCGCGGCCAACAAGACCAAGGGCAAGGTCACCCTGGAGGATCTCTTCGCCCAGATCCAGGAGGGCGAGATGAAGGAACTCAACATCATCGTCAAAGCCGACGTCCAGGGCTCCGCCGAGGCGGTCAAGGCCAGCCTGGAGAAGATCTCCAACGAGGAAGTCCGCGTCAAGGTCATTCACGCCGGCGTCGGCGCGATTTCGGAGAACGACGTGCTCCTTGCCTCCACCTCCAACGCCATCATCGTGGGCTTCAACGTCCGTCCCGACCCCGTGGCCGCGGCGTCCGCCGCCCGCGCCAAGGTGGATATGCGCATGTACCGCGTGATCTACGACGCCATCAACGAGATCCAGGACGCCATGAAGGGCATGCTGGCGCCCAAGTTCAAGGAAGTCATCATCGGCCACGCCGAGGTGCGCCAGACCTACAAGGTAAGCGCCATCGGCACCATCGCCGGCTGCTATGTGAAGGACGGCAAGGTCACCCGGGACGCCCAGGTGCGCGTGCTGCGGGACAACATCGTCATCCACGAAGGCCAGCTGGGCAGCCTCCAGCGGTTCAAGGACTCGGTGAAGGAAGTGGCCGCCAACTACGAGTGCGGCATGTCCATCGAGAAGTTCAACGACATCAAGGAAGGCGACATTTTCGAGTGCTTCGTCATGGAGCAGATCAAGGAGTAACGACCGTCAAATCCCTGATTTACGTCGTAGGGGAGGGCTTTATGCCCTCCCGCGCCCAGGCTGTCGCTGGCGGTTTCCTTTGTACAACGTAGAAAGGCTGGCTGCAATGGACTACCCAACCCGGAAGCGTCTTCGTCTCGCGTGTTATGATTACAGTCAAAATGGCGTATATTTTCTGACAATCTGCACCCAGAAACGGTTCTGCTGCTTCTGGGACGGTGAGACTGGCAGGCTGAATGAAGCAGGTACTTCGGTGGTGCGGCGGCTCAAGGAGCTCTCAACACGATTTTCCGGGCTTCAGCTGGACTGCTATGCCGTAATGCCGAATCACGTGCATATGCTGCTGGTGCTTTCCCACCAGGCATCCCGTCCTCTGGAGGAGGCGCTCCAATGGCTCAAAGGAATCACAACGCGGGATTATATGCAAGGTGTTCGCGCCGGCAAATATCCACCCTTTCCCGGGCGCCTCTGGCAGCGCTCCTACTATGACCATGTGATTCGGAATCAGCAGGATCTGGACGAAGCCCGGGCATATATTCGGGATAATCCGGTGAAATGGCGTATGACGCATGGTACGCTGGACGACGAGCTGCCGTCCGGGCGGGGATAAACCCCGCCCCTACGATAAAATTCTCATTCTATTTCGTAGGGGAGGGCTTTATGCTCTCCCGTGCCCAGGGTCGGAAGCCTGGCCGCTTCGGGCGGGGATAAACCCCGCCCCTACGAATTGATTTCGCCCATTCCAATCAAAGGAGTAACACTATGGCATCCAATCGCATCTCGCGGATCAACGAGGAGCTGCAGCGGGAGCTGAGCGCCCTGATCCGTTCCCTCAAAGACCCGAGAGTGCAGCAGTCCATGGTCTCCGTCACCAAGGTGGAGGCCACCGGCGACCTGCGCTATGCCAAGGTCTATATCAGCGTCCTGGACAAGGACAAGAGCCGGGAGACCCTCAAGGGACTCAAGTCCGCCGGCGGCTTCCTGCGCCGGGAGATCGCCGCGCGGCTCCAGCTGCGTTACACCCCCGAGCTGGTCTTCGTGGAGGACGATTCCATCGCCTACGGCGTGAAGATGTTCGACCTCCTCAAGCGCCTGGAAGAGCAGGAGGAATCCCACGATGAAGAAACCTGAGGAAGCCGCCCGGTGGCTCCTGGCACGGGATCACTTTCTGATCCTCACCCACGTCCGCCCCGACGGCGACACCACCGGCTGCGCCATTGCGCTGTGTCTGGGGCTTCGCAGCCTGGGCAAGGACGCCTGGATCTGGGAAAATCCCCAGTTTTCCAGCCGGTACCTGCCCCGCATGGAAGGGCTGCTCCGCACCGACCGGGCGGAGGACGCCACCATGGTGGCCGTGGATATGGCCACCGAATCCCTCCTGCCCAAGGGCGGGGAGGGCTTTGCGGGCACGTTCCAGCTGTGCATCGACCACCACCCCAGCAACACCTTCTATGCCGCCGACACCCTGCTCGACGCCTCCTGCGCCGGGTGCGGGGAGCTCATCTACCAGGTATTGGCGGCCATGGGCGTGGAGATCACCCCGGAAATGGCCGAGGCGATTTACATCGCCATCTCCACCGACACCGGCTGCTTCCGCTTCTCCAATACCTCCGCCCAGACCTTCGAGACGGCGGCTGCCTGCGTGCGCCTGGGTGCAAAGATTGCACCCATCAACCGCCAGCTCTTTGAGATCAAGACCCGCGGCCGTCTGGAGCTGGAATCCAGGATGATGGCCGAGATGGACTTCTACTGCGGCGGCACGGTGGCCATCTGCTGCCTGCCCCAGAAGCTGGTGGAGGAGCTGGGCGTCAGCGAGGACGACCTCGACTCCATCTCCGGCTTCCCCCGCACCATTGAAGGGGTGCTGGTGGGCGCGGTCATCCGCGACTCCGAGCCGGGAAAGGTGAAATTCTCCGTGCGCACGGCGCCGGGGTTCAATGCCTCCACCTACTGCGCAGCCCTGGGCGGCGGCGGCCACGCCGCGGCGGCAGGCGCTTCCATCCCAGGCACCTTGGCCGAGGGCAAGGAAGCCCTCCTCCAGGTGCTGCGCCAGGACAAGACCCTGTGGAAGTAAAAACCAAGGGGAGGCATGAGCCGCTTGCGCGGTCGGACGCGCAATGCGCGCCCCTACGGGTGCGCCGGAAAATCGCACCAGCCCTGTAGGGGCGGATTATATATCCGCCCGTGGCAGCTGCAGTATCGCAGGTGCCTTCCCGGGCGCATATACAATGCGCCCCTACACCCAATATCGATGGTGCGCCGCAAGGCTCCGTGCCAGGCCGCTGGAAAGGAGGCACCATGCCCACTGGAATTCTCATCGTAGACAAGCCCGCCGACTGGACCAGCCAGGATGTGGTGTCCAAGCTCCGGGGCGTCTTCCACGAAAGGCGCATCGGCCACGGCGGCACCTTGGATCCCATGGCCACGGGCGTGCTGCCCATCTTTGTGGGCAGAGCCACCCGGGCTGTGGAATTTTTTGAATCCGCCGAAAAGGAGTACATCGCCGGTCTGCGCCTGGGCGTGGTCACCGACACCCAGGACACCACCGGCACCGTTCTCGCCCAAGCCCC
>DVGD01000111.1 GCA_018712905.1 Candidatus Avoscillospira stercoripullorum
TTAGGGTGTAAAGTGCGATTTCCGATGCGCATGTCCCCGGAAATCGCAATTTTTATTTTATTTCGCCGCTGCGGCGGCGAAACTCTGCGAGGCTTGTTTCCCGCTTTCGGAAGTTTTTTGACACACTGGGCGGCCGGCAAAGCAAGCTGCCGGCCGCTGTTGCGTTTTCTTCGCGGTTACTCCTTGTTGTTCTTGCGAAACAGCAGGGTAATGCACCAAAGTCCCGCCAGTCCCACCAGGGCGTAGATGATCCGGCTGATCACGGCGGTTTGACCGCCGAAAATCCAGGCCACCAGGTCAAACTTGGCAAGACCCACCAGACCCCAGTTGATGGCGCCGATGATGGTAAGGATCAGGGCAATTGTATCCAATGATATCACTCCATTTCTTTCGGATTTTAACATTGTGCGCAGATTGGTTTCCGTTTATTCAGTCCTGGGAACATTGGCGCAAATTTTAGGAAAGCTGGAATTTTTATGAAGTATCTTCTTGTGATCGGCGACGGCATGGCGGACAATCCCGTGCCGGAATTGGATGGAAAAACACCCCTGGAGGCCGTGGACACCCCCGCCATCGACGCCCTTGCCCGGGGCGGCATGCTGGGCAGCGTGCGCACGGTGCCCAAGGAGCTTCCTCCCGGCAGCGACACGGCCATCCTTTCCATCTTCGGCTGCGATCCCCGGCGGTACTTTACCGGTCGCAGCCCGCTGGAGGCCGCCGGCTGCGGCGTTGCCCTCGAGCCCGGCTGCGCCAGCTTCCGGTGCAATATGGTTTGCCTGGAGGACGGCGACAAGCCCTTCGGCGAGAAGAAGATCCTCTCCCACAACGCCGGATCCATCGACGGCGAAACCTCTATGGCCATCATCACCGAGCTGTGCGCCGACCCGGAATTCCACGCAGCCCTGGAGGCGGCGGGCATGACCATCGCGCCCACGCCCTCCTTCCGCCACATTGCTCAGCAGCGTGGCGGCGACATCCGGGGACTGGTGGCCACGCCGCCCCACGATATCCTCGGCCAGGAGATTGGAAAATACGAATTCTCCGGCAATGAAAACGCCAAAGTCCTCTGGAACCTCATGGAATTGGCCAACAAAAAGCTGGAGCATCTGCCCCGTAACGAAGCCCGCCGCGCCCAGAGCAAAAAGCCTGCCAACGGCATCTGGTTCTGGGCGGAGGGCACGGCGGTGGCGCTGCCGAGCTTTGTAGCGCGCTACGGCTGCGGCGGATCCGTCATCAGCGCCGTGCCCCTGGTGCACGGCATCGGCGCCCTGGTGGGGCTCAAGCCCATCACCGTGGAGGGCGCCACCGGCGAGGTGGACACCAACTACGCCGGAAAACTCCAGGCCGCCAAGGACGCCCTGGCCGCAGGCGATCAGTTCCTCTGCGTCCACCTGGAGGCGCCCGACGAATCCACCCACAACGGAAGCCTCTCGGATAAGTGTCTGGCCATCCGCCAGCTGGATGAATTGATCGTCGCCCCGCTGGTTGCCTGGTTAAAGGAGCAGCACATGGACTTCCGCCTGCTCCTCCTCAGCGACCACAAGACCCTCATGTCCACCCGCACCCACGACGGCGACCCCGTGCCCTTCCTGATCTATGACAGCACCGCCGTGAAAGACGGCACCCTGGGCTATACCGAGAAAAACGGCGAACAGGGCGTCTTCGTGGAGGACGGCGTAGAGCTCATGAACCTGCTGTTTGAGAAAGCCTCCCCTGTGTAAGGGGAGGTGGCACGGCGCAGCCGTGTCGGAGGGGTTGTCATGTCCCTTGCGTTTGCCAGCTCGGTGAATGCATGGAAACTGTGAATGGAAAAGCCAATGATAGATGGAACCCAAAGAAAGGAGACCTGACCATGCAAGCATTCCTGCCAGCCGATATCCTCATGCCCCGGGTGGACTCCATGGAGAAATGGGCCGTGATCGCCTGCGACCAGTTTTCCTCCCAGCCTGCCTATTGGGAGCGGGTGCGCGAAACCGCCGGCGACGCGCCGTCCACCATCAACCTCATCCTGCCCGAGGCGGAGCTGGGCACGCCCCAGGAGGCCGCCCACACCGCCCTCATCAACGAGACCATGGCCAAGTACCGCAAAGGGGGCGTGTTCCAGACCTATGCCCGTTCCTTTGTGTATGTGGAGCGCACGCTGGAGAGCGGCGCCATCCGCAAGGGTCTTGTTGGCATGGTGGATCTGGATGCCTACGATTATTCTACCGGCTCCACCTCTGCCATCCGCGCCACGGAGAAGACCGTGGTGGAGCGCATTCCGCCCCGGATGCGGGTGCGCAAGGACGCGCCCATCGAGCTGCCCCATATCCTGATGCTCTGCGACGACCACGATAAGGTGCTCCTCGAGCCCATTGCCGCCGGGAAGGAGACCCTTCCCAAGCTCTATGACTTTGACCTCATGGAGGGCGGCGGCCACATCACCGGCTGGCTGGTGCAGGGCAAGGCCGTGGACGACTTTGAAGCGCGCCTGGCGGACTACACCGCCCACGTGGGGGAAAAGTACAAAGGCCTTCCCGGCGTGCCCATGGTCTTCGCCGTGGGCGACGGCAATCACTCCCTGGCCACGGCCAAGGCATGTTACGAAGAACTGAAAAAAGCCCATCCCGGCGAGGATCTCTCCTCCCATCCGGCACGCTTTGCCCTGGTGGAGCTGGAGAATATCCACGATGAAGCCCAGGTCTTCGAGCCCATCCACCGCGTGATTACCCATACAGATCCCTCTGCCATGTTAAAGGCGCTGGAGGACTGGTGCGCCCCGGGCGGCTTCCCAGTGGAGTGGTATATCGGGCAAGACCACGGCACCATCTACCTGGACAAGGCGAGAAGCCAGCTGGCCGTGGGCGTGCTGCAGGCGTTCCTGGATCAGTACCTCTCTTCCCACCCCGGCGAGATCGACTATATCCACGGCGACGCCGATTTGAAGGAGCTGGCCGCCCAGGACGGCGCCATCGGCTTCCTGCTTCCCGCCATGGAGAAGAGCCAGCTCTTCCGCGGCGTCATCGCCGACGGCATTCTGCCCCGCAAGACCTTCTCCATGGGGCACGCCCGGGAGAAACGATACTATTTGGAAGGACGCGCCATCAAGTGACAACCATTGAACAGAAGGCTTACGCCAAATTGAATTTGACCCTGGATGTGCTGGGCAAGCGCCCCGACGGCTACCACGACATCCAGTCTGTGATGCAGCTCATTTCCCTTTGTGACGATGTGTCCCTGGATGTCGGCACCGGCGAGGACTGGAAGCTGGAGTGCGACCAGGCGGGCATCCCCACCGATGGCACCAACCTGGCCTGGAAGGCCGCCGGGCTCTTCTACCAGAATATGGGCAAGGATCCCCAGGGCATCACCATCCGCCTCACCAAGCGCATTCCCGCCCAGGCCGGTCTCGGCGGCGGCAGCGCCGACGCGGCGGCGGTGCTCCTGGCACTCAATCGCCACGAGGGAAGCCCCTTCTCCCAGGAGGAGCTCCTGAAACTGGCCGAAAAGCTGGGAAGCGACGTGCCCTTCCTTCTATCAGGGGGCACCAAAATGGCCAAGGGCAGGGGAGAGGCGCTCTCCGCTCTTCCCACCATGCCCCAGTGCTTCTACCTGGTGGTGAAGCCGGACTTCTCCGTCTCCACCCCGGCGCTCTACCAGGCCATCGACCAGGCGCCGGAGGTCTATCACCCCCAAACCAACGCCATGGTGCAAGCCCTCCAGAAGGGCGACCTCCTGGAGGTGGCGGGCTATCTCGGCAACAGCTTCGAGCCCCTGGTGGCGGCAGAGCACGGTGAGATTTTGGCCATTCGCACGGTGATGGAGGACTGCGGCGCGTTGGGCAGCGCCATGACCGGCTCCGGCTCGGCGGTCTTCGGCATTTTTGATGCCTTCGACATGGCCGCCATGGCCAGCATGCAGCTCATGGAGCGCTACCAGACCTTCCTGGCGCGCAACATTGAGGAAGGCGAAGTATAAAGAAGTATAAAAGAGAAAAATGCCGTCCACACTTCCCATATTACATGGGAAGTGTGGACGGCATTTGCTGTCAAAAACCTCGCTGAAACACTCGTGACAGAGCAGCGGGGGGTGTGTGCGGGGGGCAAAAAGCCCACCGCGCGTTCAATCAATACCGTCCATACTTCCCGTATTACATGGGAAATGGACGGTATTTTTATGGTACTTACAAGAACAAAACGAATTCTTCTGGCCGCGGCGCTGATTCTCGCGGCCACGACTACGGCGGTTGCCGCCCTGCAGCGCGAGCAGATGGCGCTCTCAGAAAAGCTCATCCGCCTTCACGTGGTGGCAAACTCCGATTCCGAGGAAGATCAGGCCATCAAGCTCCAGGTGCGCGACGCGGTGCTTGCCGTGACGCAGCCGCTGCTCGAGGATGCCGAGGAACCAAAAGCGGCGCTTCTTGCCGCGCTGCCGGAGATCGAGCAGGCGGCGGAGGA
>DVGD01000112.1 GCA_018712905.1 Candidatus Avoscillospira stercoripullorum
GCGGATTTTGAAACTTTCAAAAAAGTTTCAAAATCCTGTTTGATTGAACGCGCGGTGGGCTTTTTGCCCCCCGCACACACCCCCCGCTGCTCTGTCTCATCAGTCTCCTGCGGGGTTTTTCAACAGTCTGCCCTACATGATTTGATTTATCGTTTGGGAGGTAATTATGCTGCCTGCTGGATTTCTCACCAGGATGGAGCGGCTGATGGGCGCGGAGTTTTCCGATTTCCTGGCCGCCTACGACCGCCCACGGAATGTGGGGCTGCGGCTCAATCCGCTGAAAACCCATGTGCCGCCGGATCTCTCGTCCTTCGGCCTCTCCCCCATCCCCTGGGCGAAGGACGGCTTCTTCTATGACCCCGCCACCAGACCGGGGCTTTCTCCCTACCACGAGGCGGGGCTATACTACCTCCAGGAGCCCAGCGCCATGGCGCCGGTGGGGCTTTTGGACGTGCGCCCGGGCATGCGGGTGCTCGACCTCTGCGCCGCGCCGGGGGGAAAGTCCACCCAAATTGCCGCCGCCCTGGATGGGAGCGGCTTGCTGGTGGCCAACGAGTTTAACCCCAAGCGCGCCAAGATTTTGGCGCGAAACATCGAGCGCATGGCCGTGCCCAATGCCCTGGTGCTCAATGAGCACCCCCAGCGCCTTGCCCAGCGGTTTCCCGGGTACTTTCACCGGATTCTCGTGGACGCGCCCTGCTCCGGCGAGGGCATGTTCCGCAAAGAGGAGGCCGCCCTTTCCGACTGGAGCGAGGAGACCGTTGCCATGTGCGCCAAGCGCCAGGGGGAGATCTTGGCCTCCGCCGCCCAAATGCTCTGCCCCGGCGGGCGGCTGGTCTACTCCACGTGCACCTTCTCCCCCGAAGAAAACGAAGGCGTCATCAGCGCCTTTTTAAAGACCCATCCCGACTTTTCCATGGAAGCGGTGGAAGCGCCCTGGTTTGCCCCCGGCCGGCCTGACTGGATTGCCGATCCTGCGCCGGGACTTTCCCACGCCTTCCGCCTGTGGCCCCACCGCCTGCCGGGGGAAGGGCACTTTGCGGCGGTGCTTCGCCGGGCAGGAGATGGCGAAAGCCAAGATACTGCTTGCGAAGCCCTCTCTCCCCTGCCCCCAGTCGCAGCGGCATTTTCCAAGGAATATGATCTGGCGCTGCCCCAGGGCGGCTGCGCCGCCTTTGGCGATACCATTTGCCTGCTGCCGCCGGATTCTCCGGCACTCAAGGGGCTCAAGGTGCTCCGTGCCGGGCTGGAGCTGGGGCAATGGAAGAAAAACCGCCTGGAGCCCGCCCACGCCTGGGCGCTCTGGCTCAAGTCCGCCGCCTCCACCGTGGATGTTCCCGCTAACAGCCGGGAAGCTGCCGCCTATCTCAAGGGCGAGACACTTCCAGGCGCCCAAAAGGGCTGGACACTTCTCACCGTGGACGGTTTGAGCCTGGGCTGGGTCAAGGGCGACGGCAGAACGCTGAAAAATCACTTCCCCAAGGCGCTGCGCCATCTTTCCTAAGGGGCAAACATGTGGTAGAATAGAGGGTAACTCAATGGATGTATCATCCTGGAAAGGAGCCGCCATGGGCAAAACCGTTTTGATTGTCGAAGATGAAAAAGCCATTGTGGAAATTTTAAAATTCAACCTCCAGCGGGAGGGGTACAGCGTTCTGGAAGCACTGGACGGCGAAGCCGGACTGGAGCTGGCGCAGGCGGAGGATCCCGACCTCATTTTGTTGGATGTGATGCTTCCCCGCATGAACGGCTTTGATGTCTGCCGCACCCTGCGGGAGGGCGGCTGCGCCATTCCCATCATCATGCTCACCGCCCGTGAGGAAGAGAGCGACAAGGTCTTCGGCCTGGAGGCCGGCGCAGACGACTATATCACCAAGCCCTTCTCCATGCGCGAGCTTCTGGCGCGGGTCAAGGCAAACATCCGCCGCCGCAGCTTGGATGCTGCCCAGCCTGCCCAGCCGGGCAGCCAGCTTTTAAAAGTGGGCGACGTGGCTGTGGATCCCGTTTCTATGACCGTGACCAAGGGCGGCGCGCCGGTAGATGTGACCCAGAAGGAATTTGACCTGCTGGTGCGGCTCTTCTCCGCGCCGGGAAAGGTCTGCACCCGGGAAGAGCTTTTGGAAAAGGTCTGGAACTACGCCTACTTCGGCGACACCCGCACCGTGGACGTAGCAGTGCGCCGCCTCCGGGAGAAAATCGAGGACGATCCCGGCAATCCCAAGATCATCCTCACCCGCCGCGGCGCGGGATATTACTGCGGTGAGTAACGCCGGTAATCACGTTCTCGAAAGGAGGTCTATCCATGCGATCCCTGCGCACCAAAATGGTGATGATTATGGTGCTCCTCATCCTGGCACTGATGACGGTGGTGGGCTCCTTCCTCATCAACGGCGTGGGAAACTACTATATTGAGGAGTTCTACCTCCAAATGGAGCAGACCTTCTCCCAGGACTTTATCACCCAGCTTCAGGATCTGGCCGTGGGTCCCGACGGCCCGAGTCAGATGAAGCAGCGTTTGATGTCCCAATCGGATCTCGGCATCGACTTGAGCCGCCGCAATGTCTACATTCTCTCCAGTGACGGCCAGGTGCTCGACAGCTCCAACAAAGCCACCTCTGTCTCCATGACCGCAAACCTGCTCCAGGCCATGAACGGTGAGGTGGGACAGAGCGGCTCCATCGCCTCGAGCATCATGGATCTGGCCGTGCCCATCGAGCGGGACGACACCCACTATATCGTCTACATCCTCGACAACAAGGAGACGGTCAATGCCCTCACCGGGCGGCTCTTCTCCATCATCCTTCAGTCGCTGGTACTCGGCCTCGGCATCTGCGTGGTACTGGCCTTCCTGCTGTCCCAGATTCTGATCACGCCTATTCGCGCCCTCACCACCGGCACCCGTCAGGTGGCCGCTGGTGAGCTCTCCCAATCTCTGGAGGTCACCAGCCGGGATGAGATCGGTATGCTCACCCGGAACTTTAACCACATGTCCCAGGTGCTCCAGAGCACCATCTCCCAGGTGGAAAACGAGCGCAACAAGCTCTCCACCCTCTTCCTCCACATGACCGACGGCGTGGCGGCCTTCGATTCCACCGGCCATCTCATCCACCACAACCCCGCCGCCAGCCGCATGCTCTCTCGGGAGCTCACCGGCGAGGATACCTTCGCCGCCGTCTTCGGCGAGGACACCTCCTTCGATTCCCTGCTCTCCCTCAAGCGTTCGGAATATCTGGAGTGCCAAAAACGGGCGGGGGAACGGGAGCTGGAGCTCTTTATGGCGCCCTTTTCCGCCGACAAGACCGGCGGCGGCGTGATGGTGGTCATCCACGACGTCACCGAGCAGCGCAAGAGCGAGCAGACCCGGCGGGAATTTGTGGCCAACGTCTCCCACGAGCTGCGCACGCCCCTTACCAATGTGAAGTCCTACGCCGAAACCCTCCTGGATGCCGGAGACGACATGCCGCCAGAGCTCAAGAAGAACTTTTTGGGCGTCATCGTCAGCGAGGCTGACCGAATGACCCGCATCGTCAAGGATCTTCTCACCCTGACCAAGTTTGACTATGGCAAGATGGAGATGAATCTCACCCGCTTCCCCTTCGCCGAGGCCGTGAAGAACGTCCACCAGGCCGTGGCGCTGGACGCCAAGAACCACCGCCACACCCTGACCCTCCAGTGCCCGGAGGATCTCCCCTGCGTCAACGGCGACCGGGAGCGCATCGAGCAGGTCATCATGAACATCGTCTCCAACGCCATCAAATACACCGCCGACGGCGGCAAAATCGACATCACCGCCGGCACCAAGGGCAAGGAGGTCTATGTCACCGTCACCGACAACGGCATCGGCATACCCGAAAAGGATCTGCCCCGGCTCTTTGAGCGGTTTTACCGCGTGGATAAGGCCAGAAGCCGGGAATCCGGCGGCACCGGCCTGGGGCTCTCCATCGCCAAGGAGATTCTCAACCAGCACCAGGGCAACATTCAGATCGACTCGGTCTTCGGCGAGGGCACCAGCGTGACCATCACCCTGCCGGTGGCAGAATAGGAGGAAGCTATGAAATTTTGGAAATATCACGGTCTTGGCAATGACTTTGTCCTCAGCGAGGACTTGGGCGGCACCCTGGATGCCACCCCGGCGCGGGCAGCCCGGCTTTTAAACCGCCACACCGGCATCGGCGGCGACGGCTGGCTTCTGGTGCGCCCCTCCCAGCGCTGTGACATTGCCATGTTCCTCTATAATAACGACGGCTCCGTGGCCGAGATGTGCGGCAATGGCCTGAGGTGCTTTGCCAAGCACGTCTACGACTATGGCATCGTAAAAAAGGAGCGCTTCACCGTGGAGACGTTGGCCGGGGTCATGGAAGTGGCCATCGACGCCGTGGACGGCGTCACCCAGGCTGTCACTGCCAACTTGGGGCGTGCCAGCTTCGACCGTCCCTCCATCCCCATGGTGGGCGAGGGAGAATGCGACCGGATGACGATTCATGCCCTGGATCGTGACTTCACGGTTTCGGCCTGCCTCATGGGGGTGCCTCACATGGTGGTCTTCGGCAAGGATTTCACCGATGAAGAGGTGCT
>DVGD01000113.1 GCA_018712905.1 Candidatus Avoscillospira stercoripullorum
AGAAGCGGCGCGTCGCACAGCCGCCGCCCCAGGTGGAGATCCGCCAGATGCAAAAATTTCACATGGATCCCTCCTTTTCCTCCATTGTGCCCGGGTTTTTTTAAAATGTCAAGGAGGCACATCCCGGCGCCACGGCGCATATACTGGTTCTGACCGTCCCCCGGACGGCCAATCCGAGAGGAGGGAGCCACTTGTCATCTCAGGGAACCATCATCGCCCGGGTTTACACCTCCGGCGCCCAGCTGCCGCTGGACGGCGTGCCCGTAACCTTTACCCGCCGTCTTCCCGACGGCCGAAAGCAGCTTCTGGCGCTGCTCTTCACCAATTCCAGCGGCATGACGCCGCCCCTGGCCGTAGAGACCCCCGACCGTGCAGAAAGCCTATCCCCCGGCGCCGCTGCGCCGCCCTTTGCCGTGGTAGACATTCTGGTGGAAGCGCCCGGGTACAAAAAGGTGGAGGCCACCGCCGTGCAGGTCTTCCCCGGCGTGGAGACCATCCAGCTGATGCAGCTCATTCCCCTGCCCACCCTGGGCACGGATCGCGGGGCGGTGATCTACCAGCCGGAGCCGCCGCAAAACCTGTGAGGCGCGGCCATGGTCAACGTCATTCCCGTCATCCCCGAGACCATCACCGTCCACCAGGGACTTCCCAACACCGCCGCCGAGAATGTGACGGTGTCCTTCCCGGACTATGTGAAAAACGTGGCCTCCAGCGAGATCTACCCCACCTGGGACGAGAGCGCCCTGCGCGCCAACATCCTGGCCATCATGTCCTACGCCCTCAACCGGGTCTACACCGAGTTCTACCGCAGCCGGGGCTACGACTTCGATATCACCAACACCACCGCCCGGGATCAAGCCTTTGTCAATGGCCGAAGCTACTTTGAAAATATCTCCCGCCTGGTGGACGAGATGGTGGGCAGCTACATTCGACGCCAGGGCACCGTGGAGCCTCTGGCGGCCAAATTCTGCAACGGCACCACCTCCACCTGCGACGGGTTAAGTCAGTGGGGATCGGAAGCTCTGGCTCAGGAGGGGCTTGATTCCGTGGAAATCCTTCGCTTTTACTACGGCGACGACATTGAAATCGTCACCAATGCCCCCATGGCGGGAATCACCGAATCCTATCCCGGCACCCCTCTCCGGGTGGGCAGCCGCGGTCCCGATGTCACGGTAGTGCAAACCTCTCTCAACCGCATCGGCCAGAACTACCCGGCCATTCCCAAGGTAAGCCCCGTGGATGGGATCTTTGGCCCGCAGACAGAGGCCGCCGTAAAGGCCTTCCAGCAGATTTTCTCCCTGGATCCAGACGGCATTGTGGGCAGAGCCACCTGGTACCAGATTGTGCGGGTCTATGTAGCCGTGCTGAAGCTGGCAGAGCTCCAGTCCGAGGGACAGAAGTTCTTCTTCATCCAGGAGTACCCGGAGTTTCTCTCCCTGGGCGACACAGGCGTTTTGGTGGAGCAGCTTCAATATATGCTCTCTGTGCTCTCGAGCTTTCTTCCCCAGGTACCCGATCCCGGCATGAGCGGCATCTTTGACAACGCTACCCTGAACGCCGTCCGAGGCTTTCAGCGCTATGCAGGACTGCCGGTCACCGGCAGCGTGGGCGAGGCCACCTGGGACGCGATCTTCGAGCAATTCAACAGCGTGGACATCACGGTCTTTGACAACGGCGCTCTCTTCCCGGGAACGGAGGACTTTGCCAAGAGTACCCGTTTGACACAATTTCCCGGGCAGACCATGGCGATCAATGATCAAGACGGGGGGACAGTATGAGAGGAGAAGCCTTTTTCGTCGGAAAACCCGTGGAGAGCCTCCAGGCCATGCTGCGGCAGATTGCGGCCGTGGAGGCATCGGTGGATTCCGTGATTCCCAACGGGCGCTTCGGCCAGGACACTGCCCGCGCCGTCGCCTCCTTCCAGCGCTTTGCCCACCTGCCTCAGACCGGCAAGGTGGATCTGGCCACCTGGAACGCCATCGTGGCAGCCTTCGAGCGCGCCGCCGTGGACATCGCGCCCCCTGTGACCATCCCCATCTGGCAGATCTCCCAGGTCATTGCGCCGGGGGAGGAAAACGGCCACCTCTATCTCATCCAGGGGATGCTGCTCTCCCTCAGCCGCCTCTTCGGCGGCTTCACCCCGCCCCAGGTCAATGGGCGGCTGGATGAACCCACCGCCGCGGCGCTGCGCTGGATCCAGCGCACAGGCGGCCTGCCGGAGACCGGCGCGCTGGATAACGCCACCTGGCGCAAGCTCTCCTCGCTCTACCGCTCGGCCTGGGGCGACGGCACCATGGGGCGGGGATAGGACGCAAAACGCCGCCCCTTTTAGGGGCGGCGAGACGGATTTGATTTACTGGATGGGTTCAAAGTCAGCGGCGCCATGCTTGCACAGCGGGCAGATAAAATCGGCGGGGAGCTCGTCGCCCTCGTAGACATAGCCGCAGACCTTGCACACGAAGCCCTTCTTGCCGGTGTCCGGCTTGGGCTTGACGTTCTTCTGATAATACGTGTAGGTCATGGTCTCCTTGTCGGAGAGGCGGACGCACTCGGTGACGTCGCAGATGAACATGATGTGGGTCTGGAGATCCACCTTGTCGATGACGCGGCAGGAAATATAGGCGTTGGCATACTTATCCAGGAACAAGAGGCCGTTATGAGAGCGCTGCACATGCTTAAAGTCGGCGAACTTGTCCACATTCTTGCCGGACTGGAAGCCGAAGTGCTGGAAAATCTGGAAGGGCGCGTCCTCGGTGAGGGTGGAGATATTGAGCACCCCGGTGTTGGCGATGACGTCGCAGGAGTAATTCATCTTATTGACCGTCACGGCCACGCGGTTGGGGGTGTTGGTCACCTGGGTGACGGTGTTGACGATGCAGCCGTTGTCCTTGCCGTCGCAGTCGCGGCTGGTGAGAACGTAGAGGCCGTAGCCGATGTGGAACAGGGCGGTGGGGTCGATGGTATTCTCCTCCACCTCCACGGGCACGTAGCCGACGGCCAGCTCGTCGGCCAGGAGCTGGAGCTGCTGCTCATTTTCCTCGCTGAGCGCCGAGCGGATGGAGATTTCATTCTTGCAGTAGGTGAGATTCTTGCACTTGCTCAGGCGCTCGCGCATGGTGCAAATGGCCGTGGGCGCCCAGGAGCCGTTCTCGATGAAGGCCACGGTGCGGTTCTGGAAGGCGCGCTCGGAGAGCTTGTCGAGGAAGGTGCGCATGTAGGGGAAGATGTCGGCATTATAAGTTGTGGTGGCCAGCACCAGCTTTTCATACCGGAAGGCATCGGCCACGGCGGCTGCCATGTCGCACCGCGCCAGGTCGTAGACCACCACCTTGGGCACGCCGCGCTTGTTGAGCTCCTTCTCCAGGAGCTTCACCGCCTGGGCGGTGTGGCCGTAAACGGAGGTATAGCAAAGCACAATGCCCTGCTCCTCGGGGGTGTAGCTGGACCACAGGTCATAGAGGTGGATATAATAGCCCAGGTTTTCCGTGAGGACAGGGCCGTGGAGGGGGCAGATGATGGCAATATCCAGGGTGGCGGCCACCTTGAGGATGTTCTGCACCTGCTTGCCGTACTTGCCCACGATGCCGATGTAGTACCGGCGGGCTTCGTCTGCCCAGGGCTCCTCCACATCCAGGGCGCCGAACTTGCCGAAGCCGTCGGCGGAGAAGAGCACCTTCTCGCTGGATTCATAGGTCATCATGACCTCCGGCCAGTGCACCATGGGGGCAAAGGCGAAGGTGAGGGTGTGGCTGCCCAGCTCCAGGGTGGAGAGGTTCTGCACCGTGAGGGTCTTCTCCATATGGAGCTTGGGGAAGAAAGCCGCAATCATGGGGAAGGTCTTCGCATTGGCCACCACAGTGACTGTGGGATACTTGTTCACAAAGGCCTCGATGGAGGCGGCATGGTCGGGCTCCATATGCTGCACCACCAGGTAGTCGGGCTGGCGGCCGCCCAGGGCGTTTTCAATGTTCTTGAGCCATTCGCCGGTCTTCTTCTGGTCGATGGTGTCCATGACGGCGATCTTGTCGTCGAGAATCACATAGGAATTGTAGCACATGCCGTTGGGCACCACATACTGACCCTCGAAGAGATCCACCTCGTGGTCGTTGGCGCCGACATAAATGATGGAATCGGTGACTTTTTTCAGCATTATCATTGCTCCTTCACAGTGTTTGTCCTGGATTGGACATGAAATACTCAGTTGGAATTACTATACCACATTTTTCGCCTCATCGCAAGAACGATTCGCAAAATCAGAGAGATTTTCTCCCACTCCGCCGGCAGGTGCGGTGCGCCCTGTAGGGGTCGATCTCCGATCGACCCGTGCCGCAATACGTTGATGAAAGCCTTGCAGGAATCGCTGCAACCCCACGGGCGGATATGTAATCCGCCCCTACAGGGTGCGGTGGAAATTCAAGGTTCGGCCCAGGTCAGCAAGATCTCCCGGCGGTTGTCCTCCGGGTGCGCCAGCACATGCTCCAAAAGTGCCTGGAGGTGCGCGCCCACTGCTGCGCCGGAGCGATCCGGGAAGTCCGCGCCGGTGACCGCCAGCTCCTTGAGGCTCAGGCACTCCCCTGAGGCGAGAATTTCCTCCACCTGATCCGCCTCGCCAAAGAGCATGCCCGCCAACCTTCCCCGTTCCTTCCCCAGGGCGGCGATCAGGCGCTTCCAGGCCAGGCGATCCCGGGGACGATCCACCGCGGAAACCGCCGCGGCGTCCTGGATGATTCGCCGGGGCAGCCGCAGCGCCGAAAGATCTGCCTCGGGGTAGACTTGCTTGAGCGCCGCAAAGCGCACCGTGGGCTCCGCAGGAAGCGCGGCAATCCAGGCAAGCGCCCGCGCCTCTAAAAGGCCATAAGGTCTGAGCAGTCCCCAGGCGGCCAACTGCCCCACCAATTCCGGGCGGGGCGAGAGCAGGGTCTTCTGGAGCTCCTCGCTTACCCGCTCCGCCGAAAGGCGCTCAGCCAGCGGCGCGCAGCGGACAATGGCCGCCGCCGTCTCCGATTCTATGGTAAACCCCAGCTGGGCGGCAAAGCGCACCGCCCGGAGCATCCGCAATGCGTCCTCCTCAAAGCGGCGCGTGGGATCGCCCACGCACCGGAGGAGC
>DVGD01000114.1 GCA_018712905.1 Candidatus Avoscillospira stercoripullorum
TGGAAGCGCAAGCGGGTCTATAACTACACCGCCCGGGCACTCCAGGAGACCATCTTCAAAGACGGCCAGCTGGTCTATCAGCTGCCCACTCTCCAGGAAATTCAGGACTACTGCAAGAAGGAAGTGGACGCCCTCTGGGACGAGGTCAAGCGCTTCGACAACCCCCATACCTACTACGTGGATCTCTCCCAAAAGCTCTGGGACATCAAGTACCAGCTGCTGCGGGAAAACAGCCAGGTTTAGGCCTTTCGGTTTCGTCAATTTCCGCAGTGGCTCCCCGGGATTTCTCCCGCATTCATAGCATTTCCACAAAATAGTCTTTTCTCGTTGACTTTTCGCTATTTTCATATTAAATTATAGTATATGATATCAATATTCTGCATGGCGCAAAATCTCATTTCGTCATGCAGAGCAATTTGGAGGGTATTATTTATGCGAGTTTCTGAAATCTTTGAAAAGCGCGCTGCATTCTCCTTCGAGGTCTTCCCGCCCAAGACCGACGTGGGCATGGAAAAGCTCTGCGGGGAGGGCGGCGTCCTCGATCAGCTCTACACCCTGCATCCCGATTACATCTCCTGCACCTATGGCGCTGGCGGCACCAACGTGGGCAAGAACCTGGAAGTCCTGGACAAGATCCAGAAGGACGGCAAGTGTGTCCCCGTTACCCACTTCACCTGCATCGGCAACACCAAGGAAGGCATTAAGGAGCAGCTGAGCAACTACCTGGCACACGGCATCAACCACATGCTGGCGCTCCGCGGCGACCTGCCCTTCGGCTGGACCGGCACCGGCGGCGACCTCCACTACGCCACCGAGCTCGTCAAGTTCGTCCGTCAGGAGTTTGGAGACAAGTTCACCATCGCCGTGGCCGGCTCTCCCGAGGGACATATCGCCTGCCGCAGCCTGGAGGCTGACATCGCTTTCCTGAAGCAGAAGCAGGACAATGGCGCCGACTACATCATGACCCAGCTGTGCTGGGATATGGATCAGTTCCGCTACTGGCTCGACGCCATTCGCGCTGCCGGTATCTGGCTGCCCGTGGATGTGGGTATCATGCCCATCCTGGATCAGGCTGCCACCATCAACATGGCACTCAGCCGCAACGGCTGCGTCATGCCCCGGAAGCTCTGTGAGATCATCTCCAAGCACTGGATCTTCCCCAACCCCTTCGAGAAGGAGCCCTTCGACGCCAACGTCGCCCAGAAGAAGGCCGATTTCAAGGAGGCCGGCATCGAGTACACCATCAACCAGATCGACGAGTACCGTGCCTGCGGCATCGACGGCATCCACCTCTATGCCCTCAACAAGTACGACGATGTGGCGCGCATTGCCAAGGAGAGCGGCCTCATCGACCTCATCTAATCTCATCTTCCCTGCCCGCCCGGGTTTCCCGGGCGGGTTTTTTTATAGTTGGAAATAATTGCAGGGCTTTGCGCGACCGGCGGCGCAAAGCCCTCGTCTTTATGGGTGAGAATTCTCAAATCTACCAAGGGAGGCAGCTATGGCAACCGATCAGGAATTGCTCTTCGCCCTGCGGCGCGAAGAGCCCCAGGCGCTGGAGGCCGTGATCCGCGCCTACAGCCCCTATGTGTCCGCCGTGATCGAATACCAGCTGGGGCGAAACGCCGCCAGAGGGGACGTGGAGGAGCTCTCAGCCGACGTATTTTTCACGCTCTGGCAGTGGCGCGGCCGGCTTCAAACAGACCGGCTTCGTGGGTGGCTTGGCGCCACGGCGCGAAACGCCGCCAGGGACTTTTTGCGAAAGCGCCAGCTCCACACCGTGGCCGCGGAGGACTATCTCACCGTCAGCGATGAATCCGCCCAGAAGCTTTTGGAGCAGGCTGAGCGCACCGCCATCGTCAAGGCGGCGCTGGATGGCCTGGAACAGCAGACACGGGAGGTCTTTCTCCGGTATTACTACTACAACCAGCCCATTCGGGAGATCGCCCTGGCCACCGGCCTGAGCGAAACCGCCGTGAAAAGCCGCTTGCTGCGCGGAAGGAAGAAACTCAAGGAACAACTCACCGAAGGAGGTTATCTCTGTGAAGATTGAACTCAAAGAACTACTCCGAGACTATGAGGAGCAGGAGCTCCCCCTCTCGCCCCCTCACCCTGTTTCTGTCAAGGCAATTGAGCGCCGGGTGGAGCGAAAGCTGGTTGGCAAGGCGTCCCGCCGCCCGGCGCTGCGCAAGGCCGTGCTGATTTTGGCCGCCTGCCTGGTGCTGGCAGGCAGCGCCCTGGCCTACACCCAGTACCGCCTATCCCAGGTGGCGAAAGTGGACAAGGATACGGTGCAAGAAGCGGCGCTGCTCCAGGGCTTCCAGTCCGACACCCTCTTTTCCGTGGAGGCTGAGACAGAGGCGGAAGGAACGGCAGAGCCCCATGTGATGGCAGTGCGTGCCACGTATCTCCCCGACCCCATCAGCGAATTGGAGAGCCGCACCCTGCGGGAGCGCCTTACCTACTGGGAAGAGACGTCCGGGGTTTCCCTGGTGGCGGATTCCGGCCTCGCTGATGAGATTCTCGACGGAACCTATGTGCGGCTTTGCGCCAGCTCCGAGGATTTGAAGGATTTCACGGTGGTGGAGGTATTCTCCGCCAGTGATATCCACGACAAGCCCATCGTGGTACAAGGCGAAAACACCACCGTGGAGGAGGGCACCTTCCAGGGCATGGAGGCCACCTATCTGACGCAGAATTACGACGG
>DVGD01000115.1 GCA_018712905.1 Candidatus Avoscillospira stercoripullorum
GACAGAGCAGCGGGGGGTGTGTGCGGGGGGCAAAAAGCCCACCGCGCGTTCAATCAAACAGGATTTTGAAACTTTTTTGAAAGTTTCAAAATCCGCACAGCGTGGCGAAAAGACTTTTTCGACACGCTGCAATGCCCGCCCGGCGCCCCGGGCGGGCATTTTTGCGGCTGTGCGGAAAGTCTGCTAAGAAAGAGCAAACGAATCACAAAAAAATGCAAATACTTTTTTCCTGAAATGTATTACGATCAAATTATATGTGGCACCCAATTGCGGCCACCGGCGCAAATGAAAAGGTGCAGGGAAAGGGAGTGTGTACGTTGAAGCGAAAACATATGGTACGAGTGGTGAGTGCCGGGCTGGTGCTCTTAATGCTCTTGACGGCAGTGGCAGCGGCACCCACGACGCCGCAGAGCGAACAATCCGGCGCCATGGATGGCCTGGTCAACCTGGCATCCCCCGTCTATGGAACGCAATTATCCAGCGATGTTGCGGGGACAAGCAGCTTAACAACGCTCAATGACGGCATCATCTCCGCCCGCGAAGGCGGCAGCTACGACGCTGGCCCCACCAGCAAGTGGAGCAATTGGCCTGCCAAGGGCGTATCGCACATTACGCTCGATTTTGGCACTGCCCAGTCTGTGGAAACCGTCAAGTGCTATGCCCTGGAGGACATTGCCGGAGGCGGCGGCTGCGCGCTTCCCAGCAGCATCGCGGTTCAATACTGGAACGGCAGCGACTGGGCAGCTGTGGATGCTGTGCCCACGTCTGAGCGGTTTGAGAACGAATATACCGTAGAGACATATTATGACGGGATCTTCTGCCAGCTGTATACCTTCACGTTTGAGGCCGTGGAAACCACAAAGCTTCGCGTAGCGCTTGAGAATGCCTCGAACAGCATCTGCATCACGGAGCTGGAGACGTTTGGAACGTACAAGCCGGAAAAGGGCTTTAACTTGGCGTTTGGCGCGCTGGAGGATGGGGAGAAGCTTCCTGTCACGGTGCTCCATGAAAAGGAGAATGCCTCCAGAACGCTCTATGTGCGGCTAGCAGACACCAAGGGAACCACCAGCGAGCAAACCATCCTCCTCTCTGCCCAGGCAGCTGCCACGGAGGCGATGCTCGATTGGAGTACGCTTCAGGCCGGCAAGGTCACCGTGACCGCTTCCTTGCAGGAAGACTACCAGGAAGAGAAGACCTATGAGATTGTCAAGCCAATTTCGGACAGCGTGATCCAGGAAATTTACGAGGAAATTAAAACCCCCTATCCGTATGGCCTGGTTCTTCGCCCCGGTGCGCAGGGAGAATGGGATTCCTCTCTTGTGGACAGCCCCGGCGTCTTTCAGATCCCGGGGGATGACGAATATGTCTACATGACCTATGTGGGCATTGGAGACAATTTCGCCGGATACAGCACTGGAATTGCCCGCAGCAAAGATATGCTCAACTGGGAAAAAATCGGGACTGTGCTGGATAACACGGAAGAATATGGCACCTGGGACGGCTTTAATGTGGGCGGCTACATTCTGCGCGACCACGCCTGGGGCGAATTGCCCACACCGCATGTCGTCTCGGAGGGAGAATATGCCGGGAAGTATGTCATGCCGTATCTCGCCAGCGATACCCCCGGCTATGAGCAGGGCATCAAGCGGGCGGGCATTGCCTTCGCGGACGAGCTCTTTTTAGAAGACGGATCCCTTGCCAAATGGGAGCGCTATCCCGACCCCGTTCTGGATGCCCATGACGGCACTTATCCATATGAAAAGGGCATCATCTGGAAAATGCAGGGCGTCTGGGATCCCGAGACGGAGCTTTATTACGCATTTTACAATGCAGCCACCGGCCCGGAGGTCATGTGCGGCGTAACGTCGGAGGACTTGATTCACTGGGAGCGCATGGAGAACAATCCCCTCTTGAAAAATGACGGGACTTCCTTTGGCAATAGCTTCAACGCCGACGCCGACGTTGTAAAAATCGGCGACTACTGGGTGATGATTTATTTCACCGACAGCCCCAAGGGGATCATTGACTCCTTTGCTGTCTCCACCGACCTGCAGAACTGGACGAAATCCTACATAGAATTGACCGCGTTAAACAGCACATGGGCCAACACCTATGCCCATAAGCCCTCTGTGGTCAAGAAAAACGGCGTTGTCTACCACTATTATTGCGCGGTGGGTACCGAGGGACGCACCATCGCTGTGGACACCTCCGTGGATCTCACCATTTTGCAGGCTGCAGCGGCTTTGCTGGACGATGAGACGCTGACTGAGGCTCAGCGGGAAGATCTCACGGCAGATATCGCCGCCTTGCAGACCGAGCTTATGAAAGAAGGCGGCTCCCTTGCCGAAGTGGAGCGGGCACGCGACACGCTGCAAAACACCGTGGCATTGGTGGAAGCGGGACATACCCACGATTACAGCACCTGGCAATATGACGACGCGCAGCACTGGAAGGTTTGCAGCACCTGCAGCCGTGTGGACGAGGAAACAAGAGGCGATCATCAGTGGAAAAAGGACGAGAGTGCCTCCACCGCGTCTTGCATCCAGTATGTCTGCGAGATCTGCGGCGCGAAAAAGACAGAGGAGATCGAGGCGCCTTCCACCCCCTCTGCCGGCAGCTATGTCATCACGGTCGTCCAGGCCGACGGCGGAGAGATCAGCCCGGCGTCGGTGCGCGTGACCAAGGGCAGCGATAAGACCTTCACCATCACGGCAGACGAGGGCTACCGCGTCGCCGATGTGCAGGTGGACGGCAGAAGCGTGGGCGCCGTGAGCCGCTATACCTTCGAGAATGTCACCGCGTCCCATACCATCACCGCCCGGTTTGAGAAGGAGAAGGCAGGCGCCTTCACCGACGTCCATGTGGACGACTGGTACTATGACGCCGTGGCCTATGTCAGTGAACACGGCCTCATGGACGGCGTGGGCAACGGAAAGTTCAACCCTGAGGGCGCTGTGACCCGCGCCATGGTCTGGACAGTGCTTGCCCGCATGGCAGGCGAGGACACCGACGGCGGCAGCACCTGGTATAGCAAGGCGCAGGAATGGGTCATGGAGACCGGCGTCTCCGACGGCACCAATCCCACCGCATCCATCACCCGGGAGCAGCTGGCCGCCATGCTCTACCGCTACGCGGGAAGCCCCGCCGTGACCGGCAGCCTGAGCGCCTACCCGGACGCGGATGAGGTCTCCGACTGGGCGGTGGACGCCATGGTCTGGGCGACCGAGGAAGGCATTATCAACGGCATGGGTGGAAACCTGAGCCCCATGACCGGCGCCACCCGCGCCCAGCTGGCCGCCATGCTCATGCGCTTGGAGCAGAACGTTTTGTAAATTTCAGATGCCAATGCCCGCCCGGCGCCCCGGGCGGGCATTGTGCTAAAAATAAGCAAAGTTTACACAAAAAATAATAAATACTTTTTGGGCGAAAAGCACTAAAATCTATGTAGAAACTGCACATAAGAAAACCGCTAAAAATCCGGGGCACTTGGTGAAGACGCCACACTGGAATGCGGCATTATATCAGGGAATTTCACCCCAAAAAGGGTGAGACTCTAAATAAAAAAACGAGATAGGAGATTGAAACATGAAGAAATTGCTTGCTCTGCTTCTGGTCTGCGCCATGATCTTTGGCCTGGCTGCCTGCGCTGGTACGCCTGCGACCACCACCGATGACACGACCACCACCACCGACACCACCGACACCACTGA
>DVGD01000116.1 GCA_018712905.1 Candidatus Avoscillospira stercoripullorum
ATCTCCTATAACTACGGCGCCGTGAAGCCCGAACGGGTGAAGAAAACCGTGCGGCTGAGCGTCATTGCCGCCACCTGCATTATGATCGTGGGCGCTGCGGTGTTTGAGCTCTTCCCCACGCCGCTGCTGCGATTCTTTGACGCCTCAGAGCATATGCTCGAGATCGGCGTTCCCGCCCTTCGGATCATCGCCGTGCACTTTGTCCTGGCCGGCTTCTGCATTGTGGCAGGCTCTGTCTGCCAGGCCATCGGCAACCCGTTCTATAGCCTCATTGTCTCGGTGTGCCGCCAGCTGGTGGTGCTCCTGCCGGTGGCGTGGATCCTCTCCCGCTTCGGCCGCCTGGAGCTGGTATGGCTGGCCTTCCCCATTGCCGAGCTCATGTCGCTGCTGATGAGTACCATCTTCCTGCGCCGTACCATGGTCAGCGCGGAAAAGGCCATGCAGCAGCGCATGGCGCAGTAACAGCGTGTGCAGCGCGCCCTGGAATTTCTCCGGGGCGCGTTTCCGATTCCACGGCTCCTGCATAGGATGAGGGCAGGAGGTGTTGGGAATGTTGGATCTGATTCTCGTGCTGCTGGCCGCCGCGGGCGGCGTGCTGATTCTCTGGTGCATCCTGGGGCTGCTGCTCCAGCCGGTGTTTGGAAAGAATATGTTAACGCTCTACTATGCCCAGGGAGATGGCGATGAGCTGGAGCAGAAGGTGCGGGCGTACCGCTATCTCCGGGAAGGCCGCGTGGCAGGAGGACGGCTGGTGGTGGTGGACTGCGGCCTCAACGCCATGGGTCTGGGCAGGGCGCAGATTTTAAGGCGGCGCTACGACTGGGTGGACTACTGCCCCTTCCCGGCATTGGTGGAGTTCTTGGCCTTCCACGATCCCACGGCAGATCATTGAAAAACCAGGAGATTTGTTGTACCATAGTACGAAAGACAGGGGGACAGCGGCATGGATCACGAAATTCTCTATGGCGCCGTGGCGGCGATCATCTTTCAAAATCCGGAAAACGGCTATACAGTGCTGCGCTTTAAGACCCAGGACGGGGAGATGGTCACCGTGGTGGGCACCATTCCCATGACGGCTGTGGGGGAGCGCTTGGCAGTCACGGGACACTGGACGGCTCATGCCTCCTACGGCAGGCAGTTTGAGGCGGAGGTGCTGGAGCGGTATATGCCCGAGAGCCGGGATGAGATCCTCGCCTACCTCTCCTCCCGGGTCATCAAGGGAATCGGGGAGAAGACGGCGCAGCGCATCGTGGCCGCCTTTGGAAGCGAGAGCCTGGATGTGCTGGAGCATGACCCGGAACGGCTGGCCACGCTGCCCGGGATCTCCCGGAGCAAGGCTTTGGAAATCTCCGAGGGCTTCCGGCGGCAGGTGGGCATGCGGCGGCTGATGGAATTTATGGCTGCCCACCATCTGCCGGCGCACTTGGCCGTGCGGCTCTACCGGGTCTACGGCCAGGACGCGGCCGACGCCCTGCGGGAGGATCCCTACATGCTCATCGACGCCTACTATGGCGCGGCCTTTTCCGTGGTGGATCAGTTTGCGTTGGAGCTTGGCGTGGAGGCGGCGGATGCGCGCCGGGTGGAGGCCGGGGTGGTGTTTGAGCTGGTTTATAACCAGTCCGGCGGCCATGTGTTTATTCCCCGGGAAAAGCTGGCGGCTGCCACGGCAGGACTTCTGGAGCTGGAACTTGAAACGGTGGAGGCGGGCATCAGCCGTCTGGCCGAGAGCGGAAGGCTGGAGCTCGACCAGGTAGCCGGGCTGGAGGCCTGCTATCTGCCCGAGCTCTACCAGGCGGAGGTTTATCTGGCAGCCCGATTCCGGGAGATGGCGGCAAATCCGCCGGAGCCGCCGGCGGCGCTGGAGCGGCTTCTCCAGGAGATTGCCGCCGAGAGCGAGATCACCTATGCCGCCCAGCAGCTGGAGGCCATCCGCGCCGCGGCGGAAAACCGGGTGATGATTGTCACCGGCGGCCCCGGCACCGGAAAAACCACAACCATGGCCGGGATACTGCGGCTTTTTGACAAGCTTAAGCTCAAAACCATGCTGGCAGCGCCCACCGGCCGGGCGGCCAAGCGGCTGAGCGAGTGCACCGGCCGCCAGGATGCCTCCACCATCCACCGCCTCTTGGAGGCGCAGTTTGACCCGGAAAGCAGCGCCATGTGTTTTGTCCACGACGCCCAGACGCCCCTCCAGGTGGAGGCCATGGTGGTGGATGAGACAAGCATGGTGGATCTCACGCTGATGCAGTCGCTGCTTCTGGCGCTGCCGCCCCGGTGCCGCCTGGTTCTGGTGGGCGACCCGGATCAGCTGCCCTCGGTGGGACCCGGCAACGTCTTTTCCGACCTCATCCGCAGCGGCGTGATCCCCACGGTGCGCCTCACGGAGATCTTCCGCCAGGCGCAGAAGAGCCTCATCGTCATGAACGCCCACGCCATCAACCACGGCCAGCTCCCGGAGCTTCGGGCAAAGGATCGGGACTTTTTCTTCCTCAAGCGCCGCACAGCTGCGGAGGTGACCGAGACCATCCAGGAGCTGTGCGCCAAGCGGCTTCCCAAGAATATGGGCATTGCCCCGGCGGAGATTCAAGTGCTCTCGCCCACGAGAAAGGGGGAGTGCGGCACCAAAAATCTCAACCAGCTGCTTCAGGCGGTGCTCAACCCGCCGTCTCCCGGAAAGAAGGAGAAAAAGTACGGAGATTTTTCCTTCCGCGAGGGCGACAGAGTGATGCAAATTCGCAATAACTATGATATACTATGGAAGAAACGCGACGGAACGATGGGCGCCGGAATCTTCAATGGCGACGTGGGACAAGTCACCGCCATCTCCTATGCCGAAGAGCAGATGGTCGTGACCTTTGACGACCGGGAGGCGGCCTATGACTTTGCCATGCTCTCGGAGCTGGAGCCTGCCTACGCCATCACCGTGCACAAGAGCCAGGGCAGTGAATACCGCGCCGTGGTGCTCACGGCCTGGCGGGGCTCGCCGTATCTTCTCACCAGGAGCGTCCTCTATACCGCCGTCACCCGCGCCAAGGAGCTTCTGATTCTGGTGGGGGACGAGAATGTGGTGGCAGCCATGACCAACAACGACCGGCAGCTGCGCCGTTACAGCGGCCTCAAGCTGCGGCTCCAGGGGAGGGTGGGCGCATGAACGCCTTCCTTTCGTGGCTTCTGGATCTTCTGTTTCCGCCTAAGTGTATGCTATGCGGAAAGCTGATGCCGGACGCAGCTACCATGGTCTGCGAGAAGTGCGGCTACGACCTGCCCGAGTGGGAGGGCGTGCCCCGAAAGATCAAGGGGTATGATGCCTGCAGCGCGCCGTTTTTCTATGAAGAACCCATTCGCAGCGCTATTTTGCGCTTTAAATTCCACGGGATGCAGTCCTATGCCAAGCAGTTTGCCGTCTGGATGGCATCGCGGGCAGGGGAGGAGCTCAAGGAAAAGTACGATCTGGTCACCTGGGTGCCCTGCAGCCGCCGCAGGCGGTGGGAGAGAGGATTTGACCAGTCGGAACTTCTCGCCAGAGCGCTTGCCCGGGAACTGGGGGCGGAGGTATGCCCTCTCCTTCAAAAGCATCGCCACAACCGCAAGCAGTCGAAAATCAAGGGTGCCGCCCGGCGGCGTGCCAACGTCCAGGGCGTCTATCGTCCGCTGGCACCGGGAGAGATCCGGAACCGGCGGATTTTGGTGGTGGATGATATCGTGACCACCGGCGCCACCATGGAGGAGTGCGGAAAGGTACTCCTGCTCCACGGGGCGTCTCAGTTGGTCTGCGCCGCCATTGCCATTGCGAGATCGGATCAAAAGAAGTAGGTGAATCCATGTTCAAGCTGTCAAGAGATTTGGGAATCGACCTGGGTACGGCCAATGTGCTGGTGTACGTGGAGGGCAAGGGTATTGTCCTTCGGGAGCCCTCGGTGGTTGCCATTGATAAAAATTCCGGCAAGGTGCTCCAGGTGGGTTCCGCGGCGCGGAATATGCTGGGCAGAACCCCCGGCAACGTGGTGGCTGTGCGGCCGCTCAGAGAGGGCGTGATCTCCGACTATGAGATGACGGAGAAGATGCTCTCGGAATTTCTCAAGAAAATCATTCGCTACTCCCTCATCAAGCCCAGGGTGGTGGTCTGCGTCCCCAGCAACATCACTGAGGTGGAGGAGCGCGCCGTGATTCAGGCCACCATGGAGGCAGGCGCCCGCCGGGTGTACCTCATTGAGGAGCCCTTTGCCGCGGCGCTGGGCGCGGGACTGGATCTCTCCGCTCCCAACGGCTATATGGTGGTGGACATCGGCGGCGGCACCACGGATATCGCGGTGCTGAGCCTCAACGACATCGCTGTCTCCGCCTCCACCACCATCGCCGGCGATACCTTCGACGAGGCCATCGTCACCTATATCCGCCGCCGCCACGGCCTGGTCATCGGCACCACCACCGCCGAGGAGATCAAAATCACCATCGGCTGCGTCACCGAGCGGCCGGAGGAGGTCTCCATGACGGTCAAGGGGCGGGATGTGAAGACCGGCCTGCCCC
>DVGD01000117.1 GCA_018712905.1 Candidatus Avoscillospira stercoripullorum
ACAGAGCAGCGGGGGGTGTGTGCGGGGGGCAAAAAGCCCACCGCGCGTTCAATCAAACAGGATTTTGAAACTTTTTTGAAAGTTTCAAAATCCGCACAGCGTGGCGAAAAGACTTTTTCGACACGCTGAAAGGAAGCAAGGGAAATCGTCAAGCGAAAAAGAAAGGGAAATTTTCGCAGATTTTTTTGAAAAAAAGGAAAAAAGATATTGTCAGAATCCGCGAAAAGAGATATAATGGGTTAGTTGCGATTAAACCGGCTGTTTTGTCGATTTTGCGCCAATTGTATGGGAATGAGGTTGTGCAGCCAATGGCGAACACGAAAAATACCACACATACCGACGATATCAAGGCGCCGGTGGCGGCTTTGATTGCCAAAGCACGCAAGGAAGGCGCCATTCAGGCCTCCGAGCTCAATGCGGAGCTGGAAAAGCTGGATTTGTCTGTGGAGAAAATTGAACAGATTTACGATACCTTTGAGGCCATGGGCATTCAGATTCTCGGCGCGGAGCTGGATCTCGACCTGGATTCCGGACTGGACGGCGATCTCGACCTGGGCGCCGACGAGGAAGAGCCTCTGGTGGATCCCGTAGAGCTGGCTGCGGAATATAACCTGGACGACCCGGTGCGCATGTACCTCAAGGAAATCGGCCAGGTGAAGCTCCTCTCGGCGGAGGAGGAGATCGAGCTGGCGCGCAAGGTGGCCGAGGGCGACAAGAAGGCCAAGGACAAGCTCACCGAGGCAAACCTCCGGCTGGTGGTCTCCATCGCCAAGAAATACTCCGGGCGGGGACTCCATATCCTCGACCTCATCCAGGAGGGCAACACCGGCCTCATCCGCGCCGTGGACAAGTTTGACTATACCAAAGGGAACAAGTTCTCTACATATGCGACTTGGTGGATCCGGCAGGCCATCACCCGTGCCATCGCCGACCAGGCGCGCACCATCCGCGTGCCGGTGCATATGGTGGAGGTCATCAACAAGGCCACCCGCTGCAACCGCAAGCTGGTGCAGGAGCTGGGAAGAGAGCCCACATTGGAGGAAATCGCCGCCGAGCTCAAGCTCCCCATTGAGAAGATCATCGAGGCCAACCGCACCGCCGCCGATACCCTGTCCCTGGACACCCCCGTGGGCGACGAGGAGGACACCACCATCGGCTCCTTCGTGGAGGATGACAACACCCTGGGGCCTGCCGACGCCACGTCCAACACCCTCTTGGCCGAGGCATTGAGCGAGATCCTCGGCACCCTCACCGAGCGGGAGGCAGACGTACTGCGCATGCGCTTCGGCATGTACGACGGCCGCACCCACACCCTGGAGGAAGTGGGGCAGATCTTCGGCGTGACCCGCGAGCGGATCCGGCAGATTGAGAACAAGGCCATCCGCAAGCTCCGCCACCCCTCCCGCGCCAAGAAAATCAAGGATTTTTACTGCTGAAAAACCGTCCCGGCTCGTCGAAGCCGGGACGGTTTTTTGCGCAATGGCCGCTTCGCGGTCGGGTCGATGAGGACATCGACCCCTACGATTTGCACCGCACCTGTAGGGGCGGCTCTCCGAGCCGCCCGCGGGTCGATGGGAGATCGACCCCTACAGGCCGCAGTCCTTGGCCAGCTTGGCGAAGGCCGGCAGAGCGTTGACGATGGTCTCCCGCGCCACGCAGTAGCTCACCCGCAGGTATTCCGGCACGCCGAAGTCGTGCCCCGGCACCACCATGAGCTCATAGGCCTTGGCCTTTTCGCAAAACACCATGGAGTCCGGCAAGGGAGACTTGAGGAAGAGGTAGAAGGCGCCGTCGGGATGGATGCAGGTATAGCCCAGGTCTTCCAGGCCCTTGACCAGGATGTCCCGGTTCTCCTTGTAGAAGTTCACGTCCGCCACCACGTCCACGCACCGCTCGATGACCCGCTGGTAGAGGTTGCTGGCGCAGATGTGTCCCAATGCGCGGGCAGCCCCGGCGCAGACGTCCACCACATCGGCATAATCGGCGCACCGGCGGCAGATGGCCAGGTATCCCATGCGCTCGCCGGGGATGGAGAGTGTCTTGGAGTAGGAGTAGCAGACCAGGGTGTCGTCGTAGTAGTTCATGAGGTAGGGCACCTCCACGCCGTCGTAGGCGAGCTCCCGGTAGGGCTCGTCGGAGAGGAGGTAGATGGCGTGGCCGAAGCGCTTCTCGGCGGCCTTCATGGCGTCGGTGAGGGCTTTCACACTCTCCTTGGTATAGATGACGCCGGAGGGGTTGTTGGGGGAGTTGAGAATCACCACCCGGGTCTTCTCGGTGAGGGCGGCCTCGAAGGCGGGCAGGTCGATCTGGAAGGAGTCGGGCAGGGTCTTGACGATCACGGGCTTGGCGCCATAGGCCTCGGTGTAGATGAGGTACTCCATGTAGTGGGGCGTGAAGATGATGACCTCGTCGCCGGGGTTGGTGAGCCCCTTGAGCGCCATGGCGATGGCGCCGGAGGCGCCGGCGGTGACATAGATGCCGCTCTCATCCACATGGTCGCCGAAGCGGCGGTTGATGGACTGGGCGATGGTCTTGCGCAGGGAGAGAAGACCGGGGGCGGCGGTGTAGCTGTGGATCTCCACGGGGTCGGCGTGGGTCAGGAGATCCAGCATGGCCTCGTGCACCTCCGGCGGCGGGGGCACGTTGGGGCTTCCGATGGAGAAGTCGAAGACGTGCTCTGCGCCGATCTCCGCCTTGCGCCGCCCGGCGTAGGCCGAGAGGTCGCGGATCACATTGGGCTTGCGGCCAAAGTCAAGAATGGTCTTGGAAAACACGAAAATACCTCCTTTTATCGGGTAAGATGTTCTTTCAAAAGCTCCATGGCTTCGATGTAGCCGCCCAGGCCGTGGCCGGCGATGGTAGCGATGCAGGCTGGGCGGACGAAGGAAACCTGGCGGAAATCCTCACGCTTCGAGACGTCCGAGATGTGCACCTCCACGGTGGGGATCCCCACGGCCTTCAAGGCGTCCAGAAGCGCCACGCTGGTGTGGGTGTAGGCCGCGGGGTTGAAGACAATGCCGTCAAAGACGCCGTAGGCGGCCTGGATCTCGTCCACCAGGGTGCCCTCGTGGTTGCTCTGGCGCACCGTGGCCGAGACGCCCAGGCGGGCGGCGGCGTCCTGGATCATCAAAACCAGGTCGGCGTAGCTCTGGCGGCCGTAGATGGCGGGCTCCCGGAGCCCCAAAAGGTTGAGGTTTGGCCCGTTGAGAATGAGAAGATTCATGGCATTGCTCCTTTCATGGCGGCGTATGCCTCCCCTTGGTGCACAAGGGGAGGTGGCACGAAGTGCCGGAGGGGATCAGAACTTGCGAAACCGCCAGCTTACAACCCCTCAGTCGCGCTTTGCGCGCCAGCTCCCCTTCACAGGGGAGCCTTTTGTGCTCGACTGACAATGGCCTGGGCGGCTTCTTGGGGGGTGGTGTTGTCCACGGCGAAGTCGGAAAAGGCTTCATAGAGGGGCTTTCTCGCCTGGTAGATAGCCTCGATTCCCTGGCTCTGGGACACCGGGCGGCCATCGATGGGCAAATCCGCCAAAGCCCGGC
>DVGD01000118.1 GCA_018712905.1 Candidatus Avoscillospira stercoripullorum
CTGATTCGCTGTCCTCCCTCAAGGAGCAGGTCGTGGCATTCTTTGCCCCGGAGCCGGAGCCGGAGGTGCCCCAGCGGGCGCAGGAGGCGCTGGACAGCGCCGTTTCCCTGGCAGAGGAGGCTGTGGGCGAATATATGCTGACGTCGGATGAGGCGGAAGCGGCGCTGAAAGCCGCGGAGGAATACTTGGAGAACAGTTTCAGCTCTCCTGAAGGCCTGCGAAGCTGCCTGGCTGACGACGGCTACGGCGAAGAGGCCTGTGACTATGCCGTGGCAAACTGCGGCGCCGACTGGAAAGAGCAAGCCGTCTACGCCGCCCAGGATCTTGTCTCCTATTACTATTTAAGCTACGCCCAGCTGGTGCTGGATTTGGAGCAGAGCGGCTTCACCAGTGAGGAGGCCGCCTACGGCGCCGACCACTGCGGCGCTGACTGGATGGAGGAGGCCACCCTCACCGCCATGTACTTCCTGGGAGAATACCCCGACGAGGACACAGACGCCATTATCCAGCGGCTGCTGGAGATGGGCTACACCGAGGAAGAAGCCCAGTACGGCGCGGAGATGGCTTTTGCGGCAAGCAGCGACTAGCTGCCGTAGACTTCCTCCACCAGCGCCGCTGCCATGCTGGCCGCCGCGCCCCGGGAGACCTGACCATCTGGCAGCTCCAAGCCGGACGCCGCCTGAGCTTCCATGGCCTCGGCAACACACGCCTCTGTCCAGCTGCGGGAAAGGCCGTAGGCCGCCGCTGCCGCGTCCAGGATCTCCTGGGCTTCGGCCTGGGTGATCTTGTCCTGGGGGCGGAAGGCATCGGATTCGGCGAGCCATCCGGCATTCCAGGCATGACTGATGGGCTCATAGTACCACTGCCCCGCCTCCACGTCGGCATAGGGCAGCGCCGTCCCGGTCTCCTCCTCCTGCCCTGCCAGGCTCCGCGCCAGCATGGCCGTGAAGTCTGCCCGGCTGGCGGCGTTTTCGCCGGAGAAGGCGCCGGTGCCGCCGCCGCTCAAGGCGCCATAGCGCGTGAGGGTCTCCACAGCGTCCTCATACCACTTGCCCGCGATGTCGGCATAGCTTGCGTAGGTGGGTGAGGGTTCCGTATTCTCGGCCAGCCCCAAGGTCTCAAAGGCAAATCCGTAGTAGTCGGTGCCCAGGATGGACGAGGCCACCAAAAATTCGTTGTTCACCGCCTGAATCAGCGTATTCAGGCGGTTTTCGTCGGCCTGCCCGCTCCAGGTGACCTGGCCGGTGGCTGCATCGTAGACAAGACCGTCGGTGAGGAAGCTGCCGTCCTTGAGCACCGCCAGATGTTCTCCCGGCGCCAGGACGTCCCGGCCGGTGAGCAGGCGGGAATCATAGGAAAAGCCGAAGAGATTTAAAAGCGTGGGCAGGATGTCCTGGGTGCAGCAGTAGTCCTCCACCACCACCGGCTCGTCCATGCCGCCGTTCCAGCAGAGGAAGCTGTTGCGGTACTGCCAGAACGGCTCTGACGTGGCATCCCCCGCCAACGCGGCATAGTCTTCCTCGGTGAGGCCGTAGGGCATATGGTCGCCGGTGAGCACCACCACGGTGCGCTCGGCGATTCCCGCCTCCTCCAGCCGCTGGAGCAAGTAGGTCATGGCCTTCTCCAGTTCCAGCTGGCAGGCGATGTAGGCGCGAAGCGTCTCCGAGCCTTCTAGATCCGCCACCAGCCCTTCATTCTGGATGCTCATGGCATTGTCGGTGAAGTTATAATCGGCATGGCCGGAATAGGTCATATAGTAGGCGTGAAACTCCGGCTCCTGGAGGTAGTCGTCCACGGTCTTCTCCATCATCTCCAAGTCCGACGTGGGCGTGCCGGGCTCCATGTCCAGGCCGAAGTCCAGAGCTTTGAAGGTATAGCCCATATTGGTGTGGGTGTTGACGCGGTTATAGAAGGTGCCCACATTGTTGTGATAGGCGTAGGCAGGAAGCCCCTGATCGGCGTAGACGTGCCCCAGGCAGAAGGGCAGGTAGTTCTCCATGGACACGGCGAAGCTCATGCGGCTCATGTCCGGCATGAGTCCCATGCACAGGGCATACTCGCCGTTGGTGGTGAGGTTGGGAAAGCTGTTATAAAAATGTTCGAAGACGAAACCCTCCTGGCTCATACGGTAGAGGGTGGGCGTCAAGTCCGGGTCGATGAGATAGTTGGAAAAGGCCTCGGCGCAGACCACGATGAGGTTATATCCCGCAAAATAGCCGGTATAGTCGTTCTTTGCCGTGCCTGAGAGGGTGGAAAAATAGGCAGTAAGGCTTTGAAGCGCCTGGTCGTCCGTGGCGGACGCAAGAACGTCAAAGTCCAGCTCGGGCAGGATGTTGCGCTGTGTCTCCTCTTCCCCTTCGTCGAGATCCACCGGCGCGGAGAGCTGCTCGGAAAGGCTGCCGGAGACGGCGCTTCCCTGGCGGCGCAGGTCAAGGAGCTCTGCGGTGAGAATGCCGAACTGCTCCGCCCAGCGATCCACCGTGGCTGTGGAATTGGCAAAGAGGGCGGCAGGACTCTGCGCCCCGCTCCCCAAGAGGGGCAGCGCCGCCCAGGTGCCCACGGCCACTGCCGCGGCGGTCAGCACCAGCGCCCCCTCCTGCCGCCAGGAGACCACCGCCGGAATCTCGAAATGGCGGCGGAGAATGTGGCTGCCCACCACCGGCACGAGCATGGCAAGGAGCCAGAGGAGCTTCCTGCCGATGGCCGCGATGGCAATGCCCCAGAAGGCAGTGATGGCCTCGCCGCCCATGGAGACGAAGGCCATGGACAGGAGTGAACCGAAGATCTCCTCATAGACGATCTGCACGGCATAGACGAGAAACAGCGCCGGGGGCAAAATCCAAAATAGGATCCGTCCCGCCCGGCCTGGAAGCCCCGTCAGCGCCGTGAGCAGCGCCGCCACGGCCAGAGAAAAGCCCACCATGGGCAGCGCCCGGGACAGCGGCAGCGACGCCGAAAGGTGCATGAGCAGCTCCCAGAAGAGAATCGTTCCCAGCCAGTAAGCTAGAGACAACAGCAGTCGTTTCACCAAGGTTCCTCCTTCTCCGGGAATCACAGGATAAATCAGCCAATATGATACACGATTCCCCGCGGAAAATCAAAGGAGATTCTGTAGCCAAATTGTAAAATCGCAAAAAATAGCAGGCGCGCCGCCAGGGCGCGCCTCAGCGCTGAAATTTGCACTGTAACTGTAGAGCCGCCCCTACGGCACCGCCAGAAGGGTCTGGGCGATAACCACTATAGTTCCAGCTTTTGGGCAAGCTCTTCGAAGCTGTCCACGAGGAAGTCGGCGCCCGCTGCCAGGAGTTCGTCCCGATCCCGGTAGCCCCAGGTGACACCGGCGGCCACGAAGCCCATCTGCGAGGCAAAGGCCAT
>DVGD01000119.1 GCA_018712905.1 Candidatus Avoscillospira stercoripullorum
ACGGGCGTGGACTGGCAGCGCCCGGATCCCTACTTCCTGCTCCAGGACTTCCGCGCCTACCAGGAGGCGCGGCTCAAGGCCAACCGCGACTACCGCGACCGCATGGCATTTGGAAGAAAGTGCCTGATGAATGTGGCCTCGGCGGGCAAATTCTCCTCCGACCGCACCGTCCGGCAGTACGCCGACGAGATTTGGAAGGTCTGAGCGGCATCAATGGCTCCCCTGTGAAGGGGAGCTGGCGCGTAGCGCCTGAGGGGTTGTAGGCTGGAGGTGATCGGCAGTTCTGATCCCCTCCGGTATGCTTCGCATACCACCTCCCCTTGGGCACCAAGGGGAGGCTTTTTTTCCGCTTTGCGGCACGGGCGGGGATAAACCCCGCCCCTACGAATACCCCCGAAGGCGGGGCGTAGGGGCGGCTACTAGCCGCCCGCGGGTCGATCAGAGGTCGACCCCTACAAAAAACGAGATGCATTCCTGCATCTCGTTTTTTGTCAATAGAGCACCTGGCCGTAGCGCTGCCAGAGTCTTTTTTTCATGGGCTGGCTGCGCAGCGCCGCTATGCGGCGATCCCGGGCGTCCTCCAGCACTTGCAGCTCCTCGTCGGTGATGGTGTGCTGGCTGAACCGCGCCTTCTCCGCCAAGGCCAGGAGGTCTTCGTCCAGGGGGATGCCGTCGGCCTTGGACAAATGCCGCAGCCACCGCCACAGCGTCAGCGCCCGGCGGTTGGGATGCCCCTTGCGGCACCGCTCCAGCCGTCCCCGGAGCGCCAGCACCCGCCGGAGCCACACAAGTCCCACGGCGCCCGGCAGCGTCAAAATCCACAGCCACCGGAGATCCACCGGCTTGGAGGCCGCCTCGCCGCTTGTCCCCTCTTGGGTGGGCACAGACGGCGTATCTGGCGTTTCTGGCTCCTCCGGCGTGTCGGGGGTGTCGGGCGTCTCCGGCGCCGGGGTGTCGGGAACGTCGGGCTCGTCGGGTTCTTCCGGCTCCGGCTCCGTCACAGTCTCCTCCTCGTGGCTCAGGGCGTCGGGCGGCGTGGGATCCACCGGCAGCCAGCCCTTGCCCGAGACATAGTACTCCACCCAGGCGTGGGCGTTGTCCTCGGTGACCAGCTGGGTCTCCCCCGCCGCGCCGGAGACGGCGTAGCCCGTGACGTACCGCGCCGGGATGCCCAGGGCGCGCATCAGAAGCACCGTGGCCGAGGCGAAGTGGACGCAGTAGCCCCGCTGGCTCTGGGTCAAAAAGTAGAGTACGAAGTCCTCCCCCGCCGGGACGGCCGGGGTATCCAGGTCATAGGTGCCCAGCTCCCGCACCCATATGGCCGCCGCCTCCCGGGCGGACACGGCGGAGAGCCCCGCATTGTCGATGATCTCCCGGAGGGGTTCCTGGAGCGCCTCGGGGATCTGGAGATAGTGGTCGTAGACATAGCGGTCGTAGGCCGCAAGATCGTCCCCGATGGCGGCATAGTCGGTGGTATAGCGCAGCTGATAGTCCGTCAGCCGGTCGGGGTTTGACAAATAGGCGTCGTCCACGGCGCTGGCAAAGTCCGGCAAAGTATTGAGGCCGTAGGCCGTGTAGAGGACCGGGTGGCTTGCGTAGGTGGTGACGTGGAGGGTCTGCGCCGCGCCGCCGCCTCGTCCCAGCGCCAGCTGGGGCTGGAGGTCGAAGGTCTGGGCAGTATATTCCGACTGGGGAATGGCAGACCAGGTGTTGTTTTCATAGATCCCCAGGGACACGCCCCGGAGATAGTCGACCTCGGTGGAGGCCTCATAGGTGAGCACCGCCCGGCCTGTGTTGGCGCGGGGTCCCACCATAGAGAGATCCACGGTTTTGAGGCTGCTGTTCCAGGCAGGTCCCCGGTAGAGGATGGTGGTGCCCAGGCGCTGGAGGCTGACCTTGGCCTCGGCCAGGGTCTGGAGGGCGTCGGACCAGTCGGCGCGGACATAGTCCGCCGGCGGCCAGAGCACCGTGATGGCCGCCACGAGAATCACCGTGGGCAGCAGCAGCCACCAGCTGAGCCGGCCGGCCTCCTGGGAGCTGTCGGCGCGCACCGAGTGGGTCATGAGCAGCAGCAGGAGCGCCCCGGTGAGGAGCACCAGGTAAAAGACCGGCGCCAAGTCCACGATCACCAGGCACACCAGCAAAATCGGCGCGCAGGCAAGGAACACCGCCGCCACGCTCCCCTCCCGGCAGACCACCCAGGCCGTGACCCAGGCCAGGGGCAGGGTGAGGAGGGCGAGCACCCACACCGGGTCGCCGCCGGCCTCGCCCACCACGCGCAGCCCTTCATAGCACCGGGAAAACTGCTCGCTGAGCACATAGACGACGCCGCTGAGGCTTTTTAGAAACGGCTCGCGCAGCCAGAACACCGCTGCCGCCGCCACCACCGCCGCCGCCAGCGACGGCCAGAGCCCCTTGGGGAGCATCAGGGCGGTACTCAAGATGGCGCAGAGGACGGCGGAGAGGAGCAGCACCCGGACATCTGCTCCCAGGGAGAAGGCGTCGTTGAGGCACATCACCGCCGAAAAGGCCACCACGGCCGAAAGCAAAAGCCCCATCAGGAAGAGGGAAAGGGTGATTTTTTGCGGTCTCATGGCGTTTCCTCCCGGGGATGAACGTGGCAGCGCCAGGTGGCGCGGGGGAAGCTGCGTCCCTCCAAAGAGGGGGTGTCCGGCCGGAGGGGCGTTTGGAGCAGGCGCTTCATCAGCGCCTGGAGCTCCTCCTCCCGCTCCACCTGCGCCGTCTCCAGCTCGTAGTCCGAGGGATCCATCCAGAGGATTTGGTGGGGCGTGTCGTGGCGCAAAAGCCACTGCGAGAGCCACAATAGCTCCTCCAGCGTCTCGTCGATGCGCACCTCATCGCCCTGGAGGTCAAAGGTGAGAAGGGTCAGTCCCCGCACCGGCTCCTGGGCTTCCCGGACGATGACCCGGTCGGTCTTCACCGAGAGCTTCCAGTGGATGTCCCGGAGGCTGTCGCCGGGGCGGTAGTCCCGCAGCTCGTGCTCCTCGGAAAAGCCGCCGCCGGGCTTGGGCTTTAATTGCCGCACCAGGAATTGGCTGAGATTGGGAAGCTTTTCCGGCTCCTTGGCAGTGGGCAGCACCAGCGTCGTCACCGGCGCGGGCGCGGAAACCGGCAGGCGGAAGAGTCCCAGATAGTCATAGACCCGGGGCTTCTCCACCCGGCAGACGTAGGCGCCCACGTGGCCGGTGGGAAGGGGCACATACCAGCTCCCCTGGCTTTTGACCTTTTGGCGCAGAATGGTCTTCTGTCCGGTCATCACCGCGGTGATGCTCAGGCGGAAGCGCAGATTGGGCTGGGGCAGAAAGCCGTTGCCTGCCCAGAGCGTCACATAGGCCGCCTCACCGTGGGCGACAGATCCCGGCGTCTCCAGCTTCAGGCGGGTGCGGAGCATGGCCAGGAGGCTCACCACCAGGGAAAACCACGGCAGCGCCACGGCGAGCACCAGCAAAAACCAGGAGTACCAGCCGAAATAATAGACGTGAAACACCAGGGTCGCCGCCAGCCCCAGCAGATACATACACCAATTTTTGCCCATGGCGTCAGCGCAGCTTGGGCGATGGGGTCTTGCGGAGGATCTCCTGCAAGAGCGTTGCCGCCGAGACGCCCCGCGCCTCGGCCTCCGGCGCCAGGAGCAGACGGTGGCTGATGGTGTCGATGAGGACGGTTTTCACATCGTCGGGGGTGACGAAGTCCCGCCCCTTGAGCATGGCCACGGCCTTGGCCATGGAGGCCATGGAGAGGGTGGCGCGGGGACTGGCGCCCCGGAGAATCATGGGGTGATCCCGGGTGGCGCCGATGAGGGCGACCATGTAGTCCACCACCTCGGGCTTGATGTAGACGCTGTCGGCCTGGTTTTGCAGCGCCAGAAGCTCCTGCCGGCTCACCACCTGGCGCACCTGATCCAGGGGATTTCCCTGCTGGCGGCCGATGACCAGCTCCCGCTCGTCGGCGGGGCTGGGGTAGCCGATGGAGAGGCGGATGGTGAAGCGATCCATCTGGCTGTCGGGCAGAAGCTGGGTGCCCGAGGCGCCGGTGGGGTTCTGGGTGGCGATGACGAAGAAGGGCTGGGGCAGGGGGTGGGTCTCGCCGTCCACGGTGACCTGCCCCTCCTCCATGGCCTCGAGCAAGGCCGACTGGGTGCGGGAGGTGGCGCGGTTTAATTCGTCGGCCAGGAAGACGTTGGTGAGCACGGCGCCGGGCTGGTAGACCATGGTGCCGGTCTCCTTCTGGTAGACGGAGTAGCCGGTGATGTCCGAGGGCAGCACGTCGGGGGTGAACTGCACGCGGCTATAGGAGAGTCCCAGCGCCTTGGAAAAGGCCAAGGCCATGGTGGTCTTGCCCACGCCGGGAATGTCCTCGAGGAGAATGTGGCCTCTGGCAAGGATGGTGGTCAGCACCCACAAAAGGGTGCGATCCTTGCCCACGATGACCTTTTTCACCTCGCCAATGATCTGACTGATGGAGCCCATAGACGTTTCCTCTCTTTTCTTCAGAATACAACGCGGCGCGCCGCGGAACGGTCTTTTGAAAAAGACGACAAAATTTCCCGCTTGGTTGCAGCAATTTGCAAATTTTTTCTGTCCCTGCCGGAAAAGCAGCGGGATAAAACTATCATACCACGTTTTGGCGCCGTTGTCTCCCCCGGCGGAGACAAAAAAGAACGGGGCTGGAGCCCCGTTCTTTGCAAATCCGAAAGCCTCCCCTTGAGGGGAGGTGGCGCGCGCAGCGCGACGGAGAGGTGTGAAGAGCTGGCGGAACAGACCAAGCTGGTTCATCGCACAAGTGCCGTCACACCTCTCCAGCAAAGCTGGATGGAGAATTCTACGGGGCTTCGCCCCTAGAACTCCCGGCCAAGGCCGGCAGTTCAAGAATTCTTCAATCAGTCA